>NZ_JARXXJ010000002.1:0-201100 GCF_029893935.1 Breznakia sp. PFB1-19 | reverse complement strand
CATTATGAGAGTTGCGAATAATCTTTGTGTTGCTCATGTAATCACCCCTTGTGTAATACAAACATTGTATTACACAAGACACTACGCCGCAAGCAGCGGGGAAATGCCCACGAATAGAGCTATGCTCTATTTATTATACTTTTTCTTCTTAACAAAATCGTTAATGTCTGTCGCAGCAAGCAACGAACCCAAGATAATAACGAGTCCAAACACAATACCTTGTACAGTTGGCATTGTGCCCAAAATTAAAAAACTGAATATCACTGACCATGCTGAGTACGTAACGTTTAAAGCCATTGCTTTCGATGCTCCTATACTGTTGATTGCCTTGTAATAGAATAAGTATGAGGCAGTACCAAACAAAGCAGATAAACCTATTATGACAAATGAACTACTTTGCATGACCTCAACTGATAATTTCCAACCACTAATTATGGTTAAAATCACTATTCCATAGAAAATTGCTGATGTACATTGACGGATTTGCAGAGCTTGCTCGTCATTTACATCTGGGTCACGCATCCCATAAGCACAAATAACCGCTTCACTTGCCCAACCAAACACACATAAAAGGGCACATAGAAATCCAATCACAACATTTTTAACTTCGATATTTTCTGGTGAGTATCCTAAACATATTACTCCAATGATTGCAACAATCAAGCCAATAATTTGATAAGGTTTCATCTTTTCTTTTAGAAATACATATGATAATAATGCTCCAACTGCCGGAAATGTTGCTGAAATAATCGCTGTAAATGTTGGTCCAATATACTGAATCGCTGATACATATCCAGACATTCCTACTGGACCACCTAATAACGCTCCTAGCATAATATATTTACCACTTTTTGTTTTGAGCGCGCAAAGAACCTTTGGCAATTGCCTGCGTATTATCATGTAAATGAACATCCAAATTGATGAACATGCGTCATGTAAAAATGTACTTACGAATGGTGCAAGAAATATTGCCTGCTCAGTTGATACAAAAGAGGATGAAGCTAAAGCTAACCCCAGTATAACAGTATCTAACCCCCACAAAAGTCCTGCTAATAAACCTGAAATCATAATAATTCACCCAATTCAATCAGACTTTGTTTCATTCTTTCATATCTAGGAATTGCATAGTCTACCATTTCTTTTTCAAACGGTACTCGTGTCCATCCCCATAAACTCCAAAGATAATCAATCAATACTTTATTAAGTAAAAAACGTTTTTTAAGCTCATTTGTGACTTTTCCTTTATAAGCTTTTAGTAAAAGTTCATCATGTTCTGTTGTGTAGTTTGCTTCGATTGATACATCAGCAATGTCCCAAAGTGGGTCATTCATACCTGCATATTCCCAATCAATAAGAAACATTCTATCTCCACTTCTAATCCAGTTTTCACATAGAGGGTCATTATGACAAGGAACTAGTTGATTGTCAGTTAATTTGTATTTTTTATACAAATCACCAACCATTTTCTTGTAGAAATCAAAATTCCTTGGTAGCTCTACTTTATGGTTTTTTATAAAAGTTTCATACTCATTGGCAATCTTCATCACATTGAACTCTACTCCAGTATTGGTTCTCGAGTTATGTAATACTTTGAAAATTTTAGCTACTCGCTCAAGATTGTCTTCTTTTCTTAATGATTCATCACTCATAGTTATTGCATTTGGAATGTATGGTGTTATTTTTTTTCCATCATCATCAAAATAGATTATTTCAGTATCAATTCCTAACTTACTCGAAAGAGTAGTAGAAGTTTTTTCGTTTTTTCTGTCTATCAGTTCTTCAGTACCTTCTCCTGGCAAACGGAAGACATAGCAACCTGTAAGTAAATCTACTCTATAAGTATGGTTTGTTAGTCCTCCAAGTCTATCAATCGATAGAGCTTCTTTTTCATTAAATATCTTCTGAACTAGCTTTAGAATTTGATTCTTATCATTTTTATCAATTTGCATTTGCGTATCTCCCCTTAATACATATATGTGTGCTTAACATTATCAAGTTTATATATAAAGCCCTTAATATTACCTCCATCAATAATGGGACTAAACGTTGTTAGTCTGTCCTCTGAAACTTTCCATTGATCACAAAGTTTTTTTATAACAGTAGACCTTGTATTTTTTAAATAACTATGATCAAACTCTCTTAGTTCATCTAGGCTATCAAATTCATAAATTTCCTCTATATCGTAAATACGTGCTTTCATTTTCAATTCGTTAATATGTTCAATATATAATTGTTCCCATAGTTTTCCATAACTTTCTGGGTTATCGCACTCGCGCTCAAGAATTCTTTTGAACGTTTCTGCAAAAGGTTCACTAAAGAATACGTGTCCCATCATTATTAAACTATTTTCCCCGCCAATCGTCACATCTTCAATATAGCCTTCAGCATTCGTTTTTACACACCATTCATCCGTATTCCCTTTTTTATAAATTGTTGCGTAATACGCATCATCGACAGTACTTTCAAATGGATTCACACTAAAATAATTATCTGCAGAACAAATATAGGAATTATATAGTAATTCCCTAACTAGATACAAGCTATAATTATTATTACGTGTGTTGAATTTATCATTGTGTATTAAACTTACTTGAAATTTATCCTTTAAGTAATTAAACATTTCTCCTTTATATCCAGTCACAATAGTAATATTTTCTATACCAACATCGCGTAATTGGCGAATTTGTCGTTCTATCAATACCTCACCCTTTACTTCATATAGACCTTTTGGCTTTTCAAAAGACAATGGTGCAAATCTTGAGGACAAACCTGCAGCCATTATAATTGCTCCCTTTACTTCAAAAAACATTCTATACTCCTCCTAGATAATCACTTACAAGTTTGTAATAGTCTTTTGCATATCGATATTGCTTAATTGAATATTCACCGAATTCAACTCCTTGTTGAAGTTTGAATTCACACCAATTGCTCCACAGCAAGCCACAGCATGCAATATAAGCATATATTTTATAAATCGTTTCTTGATCTGCTCCTTCAGTGAAATAATAAGAAATCAAATCATCAATTTGTTGTTTTTCGTAACATGCATATATTGCATACATTGCTATATCTATATGAGGGTCTTGCATTCCCGCATACTCCCAGTCAATAAGTCTAATCTTCTCTACACCTTCATCTTCATAAAAAACAAAATTATCAGGAACTGCATCAATATGTGTTAGACATATCACTTTATCAATTGACTCAATATATGATTGTAATTTCATGATGTTTTTTTTTGTTTTGTCGTAATCGCGATATATAGATTTATTTTTATTCCACAGAGACTCAAAATAATCGATTTTACTAAACACATCAAAAAAATGGTCAACTTTAAGTTTACTATCATGAAATGTTCGTAAAAAATGCATACACTTTTTTATATCATCGACATTATCACTTGAACTATTTCTAGCATTATTGATGTATTGTGTTAATTTATATCCATTATCAGAATTAAAATATAGCACGTTGTCACTAATATGTAGCGGTTGGATAGTTCTATAAACATCTCCTTCTTCTTTACGATTTATTAGTCTATCTGTTCCTTCTCCAGGAATACGCATAATGTATTTCCCATTAAGTGTCTCGAAATAAAAAGAACGATTCGTCATACCAAACTTCAATGGTTCAATATGTATAACTTCTTCTTGAGAGACACTTAAGACATCTCTTATAATTTTGAATATCTCCAAATTAAGTATAGGTGAATTGCAATCAAACATAAGCAAATCCTTATATGTATTAAATTCAATTACATTTTTTGTATCTATAAATTTGGGCATTATTTCAATTTTACGATTTATCACTAACGCTTCTTCCCAGTATTTATGTAAGTTCTCACTATACATTTTCTCCAGTTGTAATTTGATGGTTTCACTTAAATCATTAGCAACATAAGCAAGTCCAATCATGCGAGAACCGTCCTTATTAGTGTAAGCGATATGCTTATCCGAAGTCGCTTTAAAAAAACTATCTTTTTGAATTTCATCTGATAGCAAATACCATGAATACAGCTCATACTTAGAAAAAGGATTCTCAGCAAAATATAAATCACAATGAATAATATAGGTATTTTCAATAACATTTCTTGCCTTATATAGCGATACAAGTGTATTTGTTGATGCATATTCCATGTTTACAATTAACTTTACACTATATTCGTCTACTAAATAATCAAATTGCTCTTTCATGTATCCAACAATTATTGTAATATCCGTAACATTTACTGCGTGCAATTGACGAATTAACCGCTCAATAATCACTTCATCTTTAACTTCAATAAGTGCTTTGTTAATTGAATTATTGATTGGTATCATACGAAATCCATAACCTGCAGCTAAGATAATAGCCTTCTGGGGCGTGTGACCATCTAAGTATTTTTTACCCGCCTTCCGCACTTTATTTCTTTCATCAATGTACAAGTTTTTCCTAAGTCTTTTTATAGAACTATTAACTTTTCCTAATGAAACATTTAAATTCCTTGATAATTCGCGTTGACTAAATGCAAAATTAGAAAGTAACTTTAAAACATCAAAATCAGTAGCGTTCATTTCAAATCACCTCATCCAAAAAAACGAACATTCACATGATATCATATACATATTTGCTTTTCTAGATTTTATAGTAAGAAAGAATCCCTTAGTAGAGATTACTTTCTCGTATGCTAATCTATTTACTTCTGTTTTGAATAAACATCCATGAATCTTTCATCATGTCATTAATATCTTTTTCTGCAACCCATCCAAGTACTTCTCTAGCCTTATCTGTTGCTGCATAACATGTAGCAATATCACCAGCTCTACGTGGATCAATAACATACGGTACTTCAACACCGTTACTTTCTTCAAATGCTTTAACTAATTGTAATACACTATACCCATTTCCTGTTCCTAAGTTAATTGCATCAACACCAACTTTTTCTTTCGATAATCTATCCATGGCTTTTACATGTCCTTTAGCTAAGTCAACAACATGAATATAGTCACGTACTCCTGTTCCATCAGGTGTGTCATAATCATCACCAAAAACGTGAAGTTCAGGTAATTCTTTATTAGCCACCATAGCGATGTAAGGCATGATGTTGTTTGGAATACCAACAGGGTTTTCACCAATCAATCCGCTACTGTGTGCACCAATTGGATTAAAGTATCTTAATAAGATAACATTCCACTCATTATCAGAAATATAAATATCTCTAAGAATTTGTTCAATCATGACTTTTGTAGTCCCGTATGGGTTTGTAGTAGCCCCTACAGCACATTCTTCATCAATAGGCACTCTTTCCGGATCGCCATAAACTGTTGCACTAGAACTGAATACAAAGTTCTTACACCCATGATTACGCATAACATCACAAAGAGTAAGTGTACTGACCAAGTTGTTTTGATAGTATTCAATTGGTTTTTGCACAGACTCACCAACTGCTTTATAGGCCGCAAAGTGAATCACCGCATCAATTGCGTTTTCCGTGAATATTTTTTCAACTGCTTGTTTATCACAAACATCCGCTTCATAAAAAACTATATCTTTTCCTGTAATTTCTTTAATATAATCTTTTACTTCAATTTTTGAGTTATATAAGTTATCAATAACCACTACATCGTATCCATTATTTAATAATTCAACACAAGTATGACTTCCGATAAATCCTAACCCACCTGTAACTAATACTCTCATCTTAGCCTCCTATTAATATCCAGCTAGTTGAAGTGTTTCTTCAGCTACCTTTTTCACATTTTCACTTGGAGAATAACCTTCTCCATAAATATCCTTATGCAACAATTCAACTTCACCAACAAAATCTTTCAAGATATAGTTTGGTCCATATCCATTGACTGTAATTGATGTCAAAACGGATTCAGATCCATTTGAAGGGAATTGATATTGATTCAATGTTTTATCGAATGTTAAGAAGCTTGTTATATAATTCTTAATTTTCCCATTACTAACATTTGTTTCAATATAAGGCATCACTTCATTTACAGTATCTAAAATGTCTAATACTGATTGGTTTCTAATTGAAGAAAGCATCGCATTGATAACGTTATTTTGACGATTCATACGTCCATAATCACTATCAATGTTTCGAATTCTAGAATACGCTAGCGCTTGTTGTCCATCAAGATGCTGTACCCCAGAATAAAGTCCTAATGAAGCAGCTTCAGCTTCTGTTAAATCAATATCTACTCCACCAACGATATCTACGATTTCTACTACAGAATCAAAATCAAATTTTACATATTGAGTAATATCCAAATCTAAATTGTAATTTAATGTACTCAATGTACCTTGTACTCCATCATACCAATATGCATGGTTTAACTTCTCGTATCGATCTTCCATCGGTTGGTACATGATGTTATCACGTTGAATCGAAGAAATTGTCATGTTTTTATCTTCAAAGTTTAATGAAATAATTTTTACAACATCTGTACGTTGTTGAGTACCATCTTCAGATTGATCTACCCCCAACAAAGCAATATTATCGATGTCACGATCAGATTCATATGCATATACTTCAGATTCTTTAAAGGAGTCTTTTTGATTCATTCGGTTTAAAATTGAATCCATATATAGATTTACCCCAATAAATGCAACAATAATTACTGCAAGAATCGTTGACAGAACAATAATGATTCTTTTTTTTACCTTACTACTTATTCGTTTCTTTTTTATGTTTTTTTCCATATTATACCTCGTCATGATTTATTCTATTTTCACAAACTGAATGTTCAGCATATCTATAACCAAGTCAGCTCAACAAATGCAAACTCACTTGAGATATCTCAATATTTTAAAATATGCTAAACCAAGACTATATGTCCAAAATTCTTTTGATTTGTTAAAAACAATACAATTAATCTTTATTCCGTTATTTGTTTTTTGTAAAAATTCATTTTTGTAACAATCAAACCTATAATCTATTTTCTTCAAATATTCTTTTTTTCTCTTGGCATTTCGAGAGTCAGTTTTTAATTTAAACCATATTCTTAATAAACACTTAGCATATGTGTTTAATATGTAATTGTAACTCTTAGCTATTTCTTTATCTTTTAGAAATTTTAAAAGAATATCATATGAATCAATCTGCTCAAAATAGAAGGAACTTAATTTATTACTTCTTGATATACTTGAGGAAATCTCTCTATGAATATACATTACTTTTGTGTTTATTATTACTTTATTCGCAGCATAGAAGAGCATAGGAGATACTAAGACATCCTCCATAAAAATTGTTGGGCATATACTTTTATATTTCTCAAAATCAAACTCAAGTAAAAAATCCTTACGAAACAATTTTCCCCATAAAGGTGCATTATAATTAAGTTTTTTTTCACAAACAATGGCATTACATGCATCTTTCTTTTCTAGGTAGATTAACGTTCCTTCATCTTCCCAATGATAGTTTGGAATTTCTTCTGTTTTCAAGTTTATTCTAGAAATACATACTATATCTACATCAGTGCACATTTTTTCTAACTCAGCATACATATGTTGCGAGATTATATCATCATTATCAATGAATGAGATATACTTTCCCTTTGATGCAAGTAAACCCGCATATCTAGCGGATGATACTCCTCCATTTTGTTTAGATATTACGCATATATTAGAATATATTCTACTAAATGATTCACATATTTCAAGACTCTTATCCGTTGACCCATCATTTACAAGTATCAACTCATAGTTTTCAAAATTATTTTGTTTAATTACAGAATTGATACAATCCGTCAAGTAATCCTCGGAGTTGTATACGGGTATAATAATACTAATAATTGGAATCATTATCGTTTACCATTCTTTTACTTGCTAGAGATTTTGCTCTGTTAAAATCATAACAATAAGCTTCAAGTTCACGTTCTATATACTTTATATGCTCTATTTCTTCAGGAAATTTCATCCAAACCTCTGTATTTTTTATCGATACATCAGGTTTAAATACTTTCATTTTATCAACATGGTGTTTATCTAAATCTATATTTAAAAAATTCCCAATACTATAAATTGATTCTTCATAGTTGTATATCAAATCTTCAAATTGAATTTTTAATACGTTATTATTCGCATCATTTATAGGAATTGCTCTTGTCCACTTGTACCACTCACAGAATTTTTCAACATTTTTCGGAACAAGACTTTGTGTCCATATTTTAGTATCGTGAATGAATATATCACGTGGATCTCTTTCAACAATTACTACTTTTATATCCTCGAAGTATCTACTATATCGTTTAATATTAGATGGAGGAACAATTTGATCAATACAAATATATTCATAATTTTCATCTAAGCCCGCAGCTTCTAACAATGAGTTTGTATACTTTACTGTTGAATCAAGAAAAACTTTTTCATCAGTAGTTGGACAGTAAGCATTTGCTTCAATACCAAAGAAACTGAGCTTAGGGTACGATTTTTTAAACAGAATTTTCGTATATATTTTCTTGAACTTATTATAGAGTCTATTGAAAAATAAGTATATTTTACCTTTATCGTATACATCATAATGCCAAAAACCACCGTACTTTATTTCAGTCAAATCATTAATATATCTTTTTGTTAGTGAATCAAATTGGTTGTTGAAATATTTTTTATATTTATTAAATGATCCAATACCATTTAAGAAATCAGTATATCTAATAAATTCTTTTAAGGCGTGACTTGAATTATGTCTGTTTGGATTTTCTATTAAAAAATACTCCAAATCAGATACACCTTTTGGATCCATCACAAATCTCACCTCATAATCACCAGCACATTTAATATTATTGAATTCTTGTAATATATTAGTAACAGCACTGGAACCCGTGCCATAGTACCCTGTACATGTAACAATTTTATGATTTTTAGTCATTTTTTTTCTCCTTTTTCAAATAAGATTTAAACATTGTTTTTTCATTATCATTCAGAGCAAAATTAAACATAACAACGAAATATACAAATACAAAAAGTAATCCCTCAGTTATAAATAACAAATACCCATCGACATAATTCGCTAAAAGCACTCTTATGAAATAAAAACATATCGTAACTATTAGTTGACAAGGTAAAAAACCCTTGAGAACCTCTTTGTATGTTCGAATCATATCAAGACCAATACTTTTTGTGTAATATACATTCATAATTACCACGTATCCCACAAATAATGACAATGATGTTCCAATTGGTGCTCCAATCGCACCAATTTTCGATACAAGTGCAATTGTTATGAAAATATTGAGGACACCTATCACTAATACTGCAATTGACTTAAACATTTTTTTATTCATTGCATCAAGTATAGCTTCTGGAACTCCACCAATACAAACTAAAAAGTTCGGTGTTATAAGAATAATCGAAAATGCATATACAATTAAATACTCTTTACCTAACCATAATTGAATGAAGTCATAACCAAATAATACAAAACCGAAATAACACAACCCAACTATGAAGTTTTGAAATCTTCCAATTTTAATATTATAATCAGTTACTACAGAAAAATCTTCTTCGCTATATATTATTGAAGTCATCTTATTCAAAAACACATTATTTAATCCTGCCCCAAGCGAAGTAAACATTACATAAAAAGTAGTAGCAATTGAATACACAGTAATAAAATATTCTGTAGACATTACTCCCAGTATTGTTTTATCTACATTATTATTTAATTGTCCACTTAAACTACTAAGTAAACAAGCTAATGAAAATACTACTGATTGACTTAGTATATAGTTATCAGCTAATCCTATTTTTAAACGAATTTTGAATTTTGAAAAGCACAAAAAAGACAGAAATATTATGTACAAAATAGTAATAACACAATCAACAATGACAATCACAATTGATCCAAATCCTAAAAAGAGAAGAAAAATAATAATTGCTGTTCGTAAAATCAATCTAAACAAAGAGAATTTCCGAGAATAATCAATGTGTCCATATGCATTAAGCAATCCCTCCAACGAATTTGAGAAAAGAGAAAACATTATATTTAGCACAGAGAAAAATACTAACTTTTGAGCTAAATCGATTTTATAATGGGAGTCTAATATAGATGGGAAAAATGAAGAAATATTGATTAACACAAAATACCCAACAAGAAAAATAATAATGGATAATAGAAAGTCTATAAGAAAATTTGAAAATATATATTTTTTTTCTTTAGTGTAATCTTTTTGTATTCTATACATAGAAACAAATCTATTCATTGCGGATCCTGTTCCTAAATTAAGTATTGTTAAATAACCCGAGATTGATATCATCAATTGATAAATACCATACTCTACATCTCCTAAAGAGCTAAGTAATATGGGAGTAAGCAAAATACCACTTAATGTGTTTACGATAAGTAATATGTAGTTGAGTGCAACTCCTTTTCTTAGTTTACTTGACGATTCATTCATTGAGCATTATCTCCAGTCTATCAGCAAAGCCTTCCCACGTATAGTTTATTTCCATCCATTCTCTAAGTCTTTCATAATTAACATTAATGTTATTATTGCATTTATCAATTATTACTGATGACAATTGATAAACATTATCTATCTCAAAGAAACTACCGAACTCTCCATAATTCGTAATCTCATTGGCAGATACAAGATTACTCGAGATAATGTAACATCCTTTGGCTAATGCTTCTCCCAACACTAGTCCAAAACTCTCCCATCTAGAAGGTAAACAAAAAAGCTTGTTTTCAACATACATTTTCTCTAACTCTTCTTTATTGTCTACACTTCCCTTTACTACTATATCCTTGCCATAATCCGACTTCGACTTTACTTGATCAAGATATTGCGAGAATTCTATAGTCATTGGACCGACTAAAATGAGTTTAACATCATCTAGTAGAAAAGGTTTCGCATTTAAAAAGGCTTGTACCAAAACTTCTGTTGCTTTTTGGCGAGTTCCTAGTCTTCCAACTGTAATGATGTTATTCATCTTCTCACATGTTGGTGGTAGACAAATATCTTCTTTCAAAACACCATTGGGAAGAAAATGCATTTTTATAGGCCAATGGTTATCGGCATGTAGTGTCATCCGTTTGGTTTCGCAACTTACAACCTTGCACATTCCAAGTACATACTTAGTCAAAAACCATTTAATGCTTCTAGATTTCATCAGCATTTTTTCTCCATCTTCTGTATCCATGTCTAATTTTAAATATATTCTTCCTCTTGGATTGATCAATTTATAAAACAATACGCATGCAAAACTCTTCGGAGTAAAGTGGTATAAATTCAAAACATCAATTTTTCTAGAATTTACTGTTAACCATAGAATACTGTCAAGTATCTCATTTCGAAAGATTTTTTTAATCTTTTTTATTTTAAGTTTTGATGCGTTTTCGGTATTCTCATATAAATCATTTGAATAGCAAGCAAGCGAACTATCATAACCTTTTTCAGTATTCATTACTAAAGGTATTAGACCAACATCTTTTCGCAAATGTATATTCATTGCTTTGGGAAATAATGTGACAAATGTTTTCATTTTCATCATTGTATGACATTAATTTACTTCGAAGTCATACTACTCCTTTCTTTTACATGGGATACAAACAAAATCTAATAAGAACATGCATAGTTTGTTTATTGTTTTATTGTAATAATTTTTTATCTCGCTTTTCAACGTAGAATTAGGTTCATGATTTTTTCGTCTAAGTACTAAAAATCAACATTTTTCTCGTTATTAAATCACTAATGCGAAGGATATTCATTAATAATTTTGCCAAAAAAATGCATAACTTGAGTTTACATTTGAAACAAAACTATATAAAAAAACAATCAGAATCACACAAAATGCAATTTTTTTTCTTTTTTGTTGCGGAATATTATTAATCACTTCAGTGATTAATAATATTGAAAACGGTAATACATAATATGTAAATCTATAAATCAAATACACCTTCATTGAAATAAACATTAGAAATATAAACATGATTGATGAATTTAATAAAACTCTCATTTTTCTATCTTTTATATCTATATACTTGTGGAAACATATAATAAAAGTAAAAAGTAAAAATGGTCTAAGTAGAATTGCATAACTAACATCAGAACTCAAAAAATCAGTGTTTATATAATGACTATAGTTTGTAAACTTAGCGAGAGAGTTTATTACTACATCGGAAAAGAGAATTGATATTGATGCGATAACAAAAAATCCAATAAGTGTTTTCTTTTTAAATTTATTCCAATCCAAACCGAATAGAAAATACACCGGTATCATAAAAATGCACGAATAATGAAATAATGATCCTATTAATACAATACCTACATATCGGAAAAAGTCTTTTCTCACTATGTATTTAAAACTTAGACAGTAAATCCCTGCAGCCATAAATTGTCGAGTCGTATTAAATGAAGTGTAGTAACTACCTATTGTAAAAAATAGGAAAATGGAAATCCATAGTATGCTTGAGTTTTTATAAAAGAAATAGAAATATGATGCAATAGTTATCACTGCCATACAAAGCATTAACACCACAACATTACCATGTAAGATATACTTAACAAAAACTTCAAGTGCTTTGAAACCAACTTCAAAATTATCAAAAAAATTATTAAATGTAAATATTTTAAATTCATAATCATAACTTGTATAATCTGTTCCCATGTTATGCCTTAATCCAGTTATTAGAACAAAGACAATAGCAATCGGTAATAAATACATTATTTTTTTGTTTTTTGATTTTAGTTTAGTCTTTTCAACTATCTTTGTGAAGGTAACAGACCAAGTTATTAAAAAAACATTTAATATATATACTATATTCATTTTGACCTCCTTTCACTCTACGACATTACCTTTTATTTAAATTTATTATTATGAAAAATTTGAACAATTTTCCATGGAACCAATCCTTTTAATAAAGGGGCAATTAAATATACCATATTATAGTATGGTATATCGAAATTCTTAAACCAACCTTGTTTTAGAAATTTAAAGAATACCTTTGTCTCATCAATATAACATTTATATTTTCTTCTTTTATAAGAATCGTCATTTACTCGATATCCATGTAACACTTCAGTAATGTTCGCTCCTGTGTAACCAGACATATACATTTTACAGATTAAGTCATAGTCTTCACCTGTTTTAGTAATGTCAGAGACAGTATATCCACCCACCTCTCGGATACAACTAGACTTCGCTAACATAGTACAATACGTGAATGCTTTATTGCGTATGACTTCTTTGGATGAAGGAAATGAGTTTCTATGAAAAGCTCCCTTTCTACCATTACTATTAAAAATGTAACTATCACAACATACAAAGTCTATCGATTCATTTTCGTGTAAAAAACGAACTTGGTTTTTTATTTTATCTATTTCCATAATATCGTCCGAATCGTGTACCATGATATACTCACCAGTTGCTTTTTCAATACAATTATTTCTAGTTGCAGATTGTTTCATATTTATGTCATTATGAAGAATTTTTATACGATCATCCTCAACCTCATACGACTTCAAAATCTTCAGTGTATGATCGCTAGAGTTATCATCACACACTATCAATTCCCAATTTCTGTAACTTTGATTCTTGATTGAATTAATCGCATCCTCTATAAATTCAGCAGCATTATATGCCGCCATTACTATACTAACTTTTGCTTCACTCACTAGAGTAACCTCCCATATATATCTTCCTCATTAATAAATCTATTGATGTGCTCGTATATTTGCACATCATTTCTTTTATCAAACTATCGTTAATTTTTTCAATTTTTTCTTGCGAGTTAATTATCTGTTGAAATTGATTTGAATAGTCATTAAGATTTAGTAAAAAACTGTTTGAACCTTCATATATTAAATCTCTATTCCCTCTAATATTAGTTACATATGAAGGCAAACCGGATGCTAATGCTTCCATAAGAGCAACCGATAAGCCCTCTCTTTTTGAAGGAAAAGCAAAAATATCTGAGCATTTCATAATCTTAATAATATCATCACGATAACCAAGTAAATGAAGTCGTTTATCAACATTAAGTTTTTTCGCTTCATCGATAAGAAATTGTTTCAAATTACCAGTCCCACATATTACATAATGAAAGCAATCAGGTATATTTGGAAGCGCTTTAATTACAGCGATATGGTTTTTATTATCATTCAGTTCTCCAACTGATAAAATGATACGTATTTTTTTATCTATACCAAGTTCTCTGTAAAGTAGTTCTTTATTACCCTTAACTTCACGTATCTTATTTAAATCAATTCCAACTCCTGGTACATAATGTAAACTATCATTTCTTTTTAGTTTAAACATTTTTGCTGCTTCAAAATCATCATGATTTATAACTATCAATTCATCTGTGTATTTAGCATATCTTTTCTCAATTGTTTTGAAAATGATATTTTTTATAACATTATTTCCACGAAAAAAATGAAATCCGTGCGCTGTGTAAATCATCCGACAAGACTTGTAGTTTTTGCTTTGGTAATTTGCTTGTCGACAGATTACTCCACCAATTGGTGAATGACAGTGAACCAAATCGTAATTATTACTATTAAGTAGTTTAACTGTTGTATTATATGATTTTTTCAATTGCTTCAAATTTGATAGTTTTCTTGGGATTGGAATATTATAGTATTTAATGTTTTCTTGCTTAAGTATCTCCTTGAAATTGTCTATTTCTTGTTTGCTAATGGTATTACCAAAATCAAAATTACATGCCACATCAACTTTATATCCTAACGATTTTAATATTGAAATATTACCCATGTTAAATTGTTTAATCATTGATGCGACAGAAGCATAGAGTAATGCTCTTTTCATGAAGTTACCTCCGTTTTTTTTATTGATTGTTTAAATCCGCTTTTGCAATATGGTTTTGAGTATAATGATAAACTTTTATCAATCACAAAATTACCAAATAATTTGTTTATGGAACTTTGTTTTTTTAATAACACTATAATTGGATTAAAAAAACTTATTAAACGAATTTTATGATTGTTTAGACTAGCTATCTCTTGCACTAACTTTGAGGTTGATACATATTCTTCATTTTGTGGGTGAAATACTCCAAAAAATTCATCATCTACCGCAAGCCTTACAAACTCACTTAGATTATCTATGAAAAGCATACTTCTTCTATTGCTTATTTTCGGAAAAAAGGGTGTGATTTTTGCTAGTTTTGATAACCTCTCATAATTACCCTTTGAGTGTTTTCCATATATCATAGGTGGTCTTAGAGTTAATACAAGAAAACTATCATCTCGTAATGTGTTGATTTTAATCTCAGCTTGCTTTTTACTATCTCCATAGAAATTGTCAGGAGTTAATGGTGTATCACTTGTAATAATACGATTTTCTCCAACTTCACCACTACCATAGACTATTATAGAACTCATGAAGATAAATTGTTTAACACCAGACTTCTTAGCTTTTTCTGCCACTTCATAAACTAAATCAGTATTCACCTTATAATATAATTCTCTTTGATCTTCACTTGGGGTTGAATGAGCCAATCCAGCAACATGAAATACAACATCAAATGCACCAAAGTCAAATTCTTTCCAAGAAGAATCAAGCATATCTAACTCCTCTGTATAATAATCATTCGAATATTGACTCATATACTCTTTAAAACAAGTTCCAATGTAGCTTCCTTTACCAGTTATTAAAATACGTTTCATTCTTGCTTCCCCTCAACAACACCTTCACTTTTAAATACTGAAGTTATTGTTCTAAAGAATAGTTTTACATCATTCATAAACGTTATATTCGCAACATAAGATCCATCGAATTTTGCCTTCACAGGTATTTCTAGTTCATCTCTACCACTTACTTGTGCCAAACCAGTAATACCTGGTTTTTCATCATTTGCATGATATTTATCTCTTTCTTCTATTAAATCATATTGATTCCATAATGCAGGTCTTGGACCAATAATTGACATTTTTCCAAACAGAATATTAAATAGTTGTGGCAATTCATCTAAGCTACTTTTTCTTAAAAATTTCCCAATTGGCGTAATAAATGCTTCTGGATTTTGCAACATATGAGTTGGTGCATCACTTGGTGTATCTATACGCATACTTCTAAATTTATAAATATTAAACAGTTCCTTATTTTTCCCTACACGTTGTTGTTTAAATAAAACTGGTCCTCTTGAAGTTGCCTTTATCAAAATAGCAATAATTAGTAAAATTGGAGATAAAATAATGATTGCGATAAATGAGATTACATAATCTAAAAATGGTTTTACTACTTTTTTATACATTTTATCCTCCTTATTTAATAACTTTAAGTATTGTTTCTTTTACATCTAGACAACTGTGTTCTTTATCAAGTGTTTCAGTTAAAATATCAAATTTTTCGAGTATTTCATCAATTGTAATTTCCATCGGTTTCGTTAAGAAAATTAAATCATTTTTTGTCTTTGATGTTTCTTCATTATCTAAATGAAGTTCTTCAAACATTTTTTCTCCTGGACGTAATCCAATTTCCGTAATTTGAATATCTTCATACGGTACATATCCAGATAAGCGGATAAGTTTTTCAGCTAAATCCAAGATTTTTACTGGTTCCCCCATATCTAAAACAAATATTTCACCTTCATGAGCATAATATCCAGCTTGAAGTACTAATTGTGCTGCTTCTGGTATTGTCATAAAGTAACGAATAATATCTTTATGTGTAAGCGTTACCGGACCTCCATTCGCTATTTGTTCTTTGAAGATCGGAATTACTGAACCATTACTTCCTAGCACATTCCCAAAACGAACAGCAGCAAGTTTTGTTATTCCATTATTTCCATATGCCTGTAAAATCATTTCTGTCATTCGTTTCGTAGCTCCCATTACATTTGTTGGGTTTACAGCTTTATCTGTACTAATTAGAATGAAACGCTCAACATGATTTTCTATACATGATGTAATAACGTTATGTGTACCAAAGACATTATTTTTTATAGCTTCTTTTGGTCTAGTTTCCATTAGTGGAACATGTTTATGGGCTGCTGCATGGAATACGACTGCTGGTTGATACTCAGCAAATACTTCCATAATCGTTTCTTTATCACGAATTGAAGCGATAATTGCTTTATGTTCAATACTATCAGATATGTGTCCATCTCGCTTTTTAAGCATAAACTCTTGTTCTAACATATATAATGCATTTTCATTCAAATCAATCATTACAAGTTGTTTTGGTTTAAATCTTGTAATCTGTCGACATAGTTCAGAACCAATCGATCCACCAGCCCCTGTAACACAAACAACCTTACCTTCAAGATATTCATGAATTTCTTGTTGGTTAAGTTTAATCTCTCCACGTCCTAATAAATCTTCAATCTTCACATCTTGAAGTTTTAAATGTTTGGCATTTGGATTTGAAATCAATTCAGTTGGATTATCCATAACTTTAACTTCTAAATCTGCATCTTGCGCATAAGATATGATGCGTTTACGTTCTTCTTGTGATAAATGCTTGATTGCGATTATCGCTTGATCAATATGATGCTTTTCTTTAATATCTTTTAGTTCAGAAACCGTTCCTATAACCGGAACACCTGATACGATTAAATTAGAACGCATATCATCAATGAAACCAATAACTTGATACTTCAAATTTTTATTTTGGTGAATTTCACGTAAGAGTAAATTCCCAAAAGCTCCTGCTCCAATAATAACAACTCGTTTCATTCCTTGTTCACGGGATTGTACTACTCTAGATCGATATAATCGATAAGCCACTCGAAAACTAAACATTGCTAGCAATGCAAGTAAACTTGCATTAAATATAACACTTAAATAATATCCTTCTTTAGTTACAACGTAAGTTGTTAACATTACAATTGCCATAACAACAATTGAAGCCATACTTAGCCGAAGAATTTCATTTGTTGTAATAAAAGTCCAAAGGCTTTTATAAATTTGTGATAAGTAGAAAACAATCGCATATGTAAAAAGCACAAAAAGTCCAAAGATAATAATCGTTGAACTCTCTAACTCTTTAATAATTTTGAATGAAAAATCGTTTCTCACCCAATATGCAAGTATATACGAAATAATAATAATAATTGCATCTGCAATAAATAACAGTTTCCCTCTATTTTTACGATAAAAAGGATTTGAAAAAAATTCATCTAACATAATAACTCCCGAGTTTCCATCAAGATAAATTGTAACGCTAGTATTACTTATATGGAAATATAAGTTTCGCTATATAGCTATTCCATTTATCTTATAAATTAACACATACTCCACAAAGATAGATCCTCTATACACACACATCTGTCTTTTATTTACAATTGACTTTCGTCAATGATTTCCCCATTCAACACTTTTTGCATCAGTTCTTTTGCATATTCGACTGTGTCCATATTTGGTCGCATTACATACGAATTGAATCCATTTGCTGGACTCCAGTTTGTTTCTCCTGATCCACTAACACTTACTTGGTTGATTTTCCAACCTTTCATATCATTCAATTGCATTTGCACAAGTGACGATAATTCATCACTTGTCATATTAAGTTGAAATGAATTTGATAGTGAATTCATTAATCCAACATATCCAGTTAATATAGATGGTGATGTTGCTTTATCTATAATTCCAGAAATTACACGTGCCTGGTTTTTAACACGATCGTTATCTCCACCACTTAGTGAATATCTTTCGCGTACAAATGCCAACGCTTCATTTCCATTAATATAGTTTTCCCCAGCAACAAACGAATATTCACAACCACTAAAGGCAACTGGCGAATTAACTGTGATACCGCCTAAGGCATCCACAATATCAACTAAACTTGAAAAATTGACACGGCCATAGTAGTTAATATCCATACCAAAGAAGTTTTCTAAGGTACTCACACTACAATCAATCCCAAAGATTCCAGTGTGTGTAAGTTTATCCAAAGCATCCCCTTGACAAGTTTGTGCCACATAATAGTCACGTGGGATACTTACAATCAATATTTGATGTGTATTTGGATTAACTGCTAATAGCATATTTACGTCTGTCCGTGACACCGTTTGAACTGAACCATATGTATCAATACCTGACACATACATTACAAATGGATCTTTTGTCACATCTACTGGTTTGGCAATGTTAACTGCTTCTTCTGTATACTTAAACGTTTTAATCACTCTAGTTTCTTCATTGAATTTAGGATGTTTTTCATCAAACAAACCTCGACTACCTTCATTTAGTAAGATAGCTTCAACTTCTTTGTTGTACAGAGCATCTGCAAAATCATTTACACTTTCGTAATTTTTCATTTCAAGAGTGTCACTATATGTTTGTGTTAACTCTTCTTGCACTTTATCAACATTTGTATCAGGCAGATTCGTTGCGCGACCAAATGGTTGTCCATCTAAATCTTCTATTGTTTTATACTTTGAATCTTTTAATACAACAATTGAAATACCAATTTCCTTATCATCGTCACTTGCTATACTTCCTAGTGCACTATATGTTGAATATAAATACACATTTCCAACAATCATACTTATTGCAAGTACAACTGTAAGAAATACACCGAACGCTCGATTAAATTTATTAATTCTTTTACTGAATAGTAAGAACCAAAATGCTAGTCCTAACAAAAGTAGTATAACAGCAACTATAGCTATATATTTCAAAGGGATTAGCTTTGAAATGAATGTTTGAGCAACAAAAGCTGTAGCAGCTAAAATATAAATAAGTAGTAAGTAGAATTTATAATCCTTAAACCATTTTCTTGTTTTATTCATAAAATTTTCCTCAACGTTGCTAATTATAGCATATAAATAGCCTCATTTCTTATGAATTATAGGATATAGTATAACATTCCCAAAATTTCACATAAATATAATTAATAAGTATTAAAAGGCAAAATCCCCTTTTTTGAACACTGGAATCTCGTTTCCATCATGCGTTGTTCCAATGATTTCTAAGTCTTCTGTTCCAAACATAAAGTCCACATGTGTCATCGAATTATTTGATCCAACAGCATCTAATTGTTCCTGAGTCATTATTGTTCCATCTTTTACATTCATTGGATATGCTCTTCCTAATGCAATATGACAAGATGCATTTTCATCATATAACGTGTTGTAGAATAAAATATTACTCATAGAAATTGGTGAGTGGTATGGAACAAGTGCAATTTCTCCTGTATAACTACTTCCCTCATCAAACTCAATTAGTGATTGTAAAACATCTTCATTGTTTTCAGCTTTATACTCAACTACTTTCCCATCCTTGAATGTTAATTCAAATTGATTAATCAAACTTCCATTGTAACTAAGTGGTTTTGTGCTAACGACCTTACCATTCATTCCATATTTATATGGCATCGTAAAAACTTCTTCTGTTGGCATATTTGCATTAAACATTACACCACCAGGTGTTGCTTCATCTCCACCGGCCCAAATATGATTTTTTACTAATTCAACAGTTAAATCCGTTCCTAATTCATTTTTGAAATGCAGTGATTTAAAGTTATAGTCATTCATAATATTTACGTATTTACGTAAGTTTTCATCGTGTTCCTTCCAAAATTCGATTGGATCATTATCTTCAAGTACCTGTACACTGTTACAAATTGCATCACCTAACTTCATCATTGCAACTTCTTCTGGTTCATTTGGGAATACTTTTTTTGCCCAATCGACGTTTGGATATCCTACAATACTCCATTGAACTTTACTTGCCATTGTAATTTCACTTGATTCTCTAAATGCTTTTTGACGTGCAATTCCTACCTCTTGTAGTTTGGTAGCATCTAGTCCAGCCATCACTTCAGGAATTTCACTTATAATATGTAAAACACACCCACCATTACGTAATGGTGCTACTTTTTGTTCTACTAAGTAATCAGGGATATCAGTCAAAGTTTCTACACTTTGGTATTCATAATGCATACGATTAATTTTTTCATCATAAAAGTTTACAATCACTTCTTTTGCTCCTGCTTCATATCCTTCTTTTACACAGGCTTCAATCATATCTCTTGTATTCACTGGTGCATTAATCACCATTGTTTGTCCTGGTTGTACATTAACCCCAGAACGTACTGCTAATTTTGCATATTTCTCTATAATTGTTTTACTTAACATAAATAACCTCTTTTCATTAGATACATTATAGTTCAAACATAGTTTAGAAACAATGTGCATCTTAGAATGCACATCATTCTTTGGCATCAAAAAAAGACGCATACTTGTGTACACGTCTTCATTTCTACTATTGGCCTGCTTTTGCTTCACGCATTAAGTTTTTACGATCAACTAAAGTTAATCCTTTTTTACGTAAACGAATGTCATCAGGTGTAATCTCTACTAATTCATCATCATTGATAAATTCTAGTGCTTCTTCTAACGACATTTGTTTGTGTGGTGTAAGTTTCATTGCATCATCATTTCCACTTGAACGAATCGCTGTTAACTTTTTATTCTTAATTGGATTTACATCCATATCTAAGTTACGAGCACTTTGTCCAATGATCATTCCTTCATATACAGGTGTTTGTGGTCCAATAAACAATTGTCCACGTTCTTGGATATTCCATAGAGCGTATGTCATTGATTTACCGGTTGCACTTGATACAAGCGCTCCATTGGCACGTTGTTGAATATCTCCTTTAAACGGTTCAAATCCAGCAATACGACGTACTAGCGTTCCTTCACCATGTGTATCATTGATAAATTCACTACGGTATCCTAACAATCCACGTGTAGGAACATTAAATACAACTTTTGCAAAATCGTTTTCTTCAGTTAAATCAACCATAACCCCTTTACGTAAGTTTAGTTTATTAATTACGGTTCCACTATATTCACTTGGAACTAGTGCAATAACTTCTTCTACTGGTTCTACAAGTACACCTTCATCATCACGGTGCATGATAACTTCTGGTTTACTTACTGCAACTTCATATCCTTCACGACGCATGTTTTCAAGCAAGATTGAGATGTGAAGTTCTCCACGTCCACTAACTTTAAACATATCTGCTGAATCTGTTGCTTCTACTTTCAATCCAACATTTACTTCTAATTCTTTATCTAAACGTTCTTTTAGATTTCTTGAAGTAACATAACGTCCACTTTGTCCAGCAAATGGACTTTTATTAACAATAAAGTTCATCGACATTGTTGGTTCTTCAACATGAATCATTTCCATTGGTAATAGATGATCCATATCTTGACATAGAGTTTCTCCAATTGAAATATCAGGAATACCTGCAATTACAACCATTTCTCCACTACAAGCTTCATCAACTTTGTTTTTTGATAGTCCTTGGTAAATTTGTACCTGACTTACTTGTGCACGTCGGCTATTTCCTAAACTATCACAAACAATAACTTGTTGTGCTGCTTTCAATGTTCCTTGGTAAATACGACCAATTGCTAAACGACCAACATACTCATCGTATGCTAATGCACTTACTTGCATTTGTAATGGTTCTTCATCTAAGTTTGGATATACATCGCAGTGTTGAACAATGGTTTCAAACAATGGTTCAATATTTTCACTAGGAGTTTGCATATCATATTGCACGATACCTTCTCTAGCAATTCCATATAATATAGGGAAGTCTAATTGTTCATCATTTGCATTAAGTTCTAAGAATAGTTCATATACCATATCTACAACTTCTTCTGCTCTTTGGTCACGTTTATCAATCTTATTAATTAATAGGATTGGCTTTAATCCGATTTCCAATGATTTTTGTAATACAAATCGAGTTTGTGGCATTGGTCCTTCACTTGAATCAACCAATAGTATTACTGTATCAACTGTATGGATAATACGTTCTACCTCACTAGAAAAATCAGCATGGCCTGGTGTATCCACAATGTTAATTTTAATATCTTTATACATAATCGAACAGTTTTTAGAATAGATCGTAATTCCACGTTCTCTTTCTAAATCATTCGAATCCATCACGCAATCAACTACATCTTCATTTTGTCTAAATTGTCCACTTTGTCTTAAAAAAGCATCAACAAGTGTACTTTTACCCGCATCAACGTGAGCGATAACGGCTAAGTTTATAATTTTTTTATGTTCCATAGGCTTTATTCCTCGCTAACTCAATTACTATACAACTTTTATGTCATTAACACTAGTATTTTTTTGACTTTCATAGTAGGATTTGAGTTATGAGATATAAGTATGAAAATAAAAAGAGGAAATATCGAAAAATGAAACCGCGTGTGGGACGCATTGCTATTCTAGTCGTTATCATGATTGCGATAGTCGGTTTAAGTGTGTTTGGTGTAAAGAGTTTAATGGGAATCTTAAACCCACCAAAGCCACATCCTATTGCACTATACGTAAAGGATACAAGTTTATTTAACGAGAAAGCGAGAAATGCTAAAGAAGTTGTACTTCGCGATTTTGCAATAGGTAAAGAATTGCCAAGTCATAAACCACTTCCTGCAGACATGAAAATTGCATGTCTAACATTTGATGATGGACCAGGATATGAAAGTACAGATTATTTATTAGGTGTACTAAAGAAATATGATATCAAAGCAACATTCTTTGTCTTAGGTAGTAAAGCTGAACAAAACCCAGAAATGCTTAAGAAGATTATCAAAGCAGGTCATGAAGTTGCTAGTCACTCCTACGACCATCCCGATTTAACAAAATTAAGTCCCGCAGAAGTGAAACAACAACTCGATAGAACAGATGAAGCAATCCGTAAAGCAGGTGGTAAAACTACAACGCTATTACGTCCTCCATATGGTAATTACAGTAAAGAGATTGAAGAAACAATTGGTAAAGACATTTTCCTATGGACAGTTGATAGTAACGACTGGCGTTTTAAAGGTGACCCACAAGGATCCGCTGATACTGTACTGGGGACTGTTCAACCACAAGCAGTAATTCTATATCATGACATTTACAATAGCAGTGTAAAATCAGCAGAAATCGTAATTCCAAAATTAAAGGAAATGGGATATGAATTTGTTACTGCAAGTAAGTACATGGAACTAACTGGAGAATACTAACATGCTATTAGAAGGAAATATTTCAGTTAAAGCAGCATTGTTATCTCCATATCGTAATGTAAAGAAAATCATAGTTGATAAAAAGAAAAAAAGTAAAGATAGTGGATACATCATCTTCAAGGCAAAAGAACAAGGTGTTCCAGTTGAATCCATCACACGCGAGGAAATCGATGAGATGGCAAGTGGAAAAACCCATGGTGGGATGCTAGCAGAAGTTGAAGATCGAATCTATCAAAATATAGATGACATTAAAAATGATGACTTTGTAGCATTTGTGGAAGGAATCGAAGATCCATTTAATTTTGGATACATCATTCGTTCACTTTATGCAGCTGGATGCACTTGCATCATCACAAATGAAAGAAATTGGTCAAATGCTGCTACAACTGTTACGAAAGCAAGTGCAGGAGCAAGTGAGTACATTAAACACATCACAACATCTAATGTGGCTAATACACTTGAAGAACTACAAACTGCTGGTTTTGAAGTTGTTGCAGCTGCACGTGATGATCATGCTATAGAAATGTATGATTATGACTTCAATAGAAAAGTATGTATTTGCATCGGTGGTGAAAAACGAGGACTTACGAAAGATGTTCTCGAGTTAAGTAACCAACATGTATACATACCTTATAATACGGATTTTAAAAACGCACTAAATGCAGTTGCTGCATCTACGATATTATCATTTGAAATTCTTAGACAAAGAAGGGCAAACACTCCTAATTAGGAATGTTTACCCTTCTTTTAATATTTCATTTATGCGTTTTAAAATCTTTGCATTATCATATTCATAATCATTTAACGATTTCTTACATGAACTTATTTCTTCTGGATGCATAAGTATATCTTTTAATTGCTGATATAATCCTTCTTCACTATTCTCGCATATCCAACCATTAACATTTGGTTTTATTGACATCTGACTTGCAGATGTATCCGTTGCCAATACGGGTATATGAAGGATAAATGATTCACTAATTACCGTTCCAAATGCTTCAGAATATGAGGGTAACAACAAGAAATCATACTGTTTCATCTCTGCATATGGATTGTCTGTATTTCCTTCCATATAAATTACATTTTGTAAATTCAAATCATGTATTTGTTTAACTACATTATCAAATAATGGACCATCACCAAACACATGTACTTTTACTTGATTTAATAGTTTCTCTTTTTGTAATCTAGCAAATACATCAACCATACGACCATATCCTTTTACAGGATGCGCTCGTCCAACAACAACAATATTAATATCTTCATTTTGAATAGACACTTTACTTTGTGCACTAGCGAGTTGTTTGATTCGCTTTGTATCCATTGCAATCGGAATAACTTCCGTAATGTTATCTAAATGATAAATTTCATTAAATTCTTTCACTACATTAGTTGCAACTCCTACTATATGATCAAATTTCGGCAAAAGTTCTTCAAACAATTTTTGATATTTCTCTGTTGGATTAAACGTTCCATAAGCACTATGTAACCAGTGTATTTTCTTTGGTGTATCACCATATGCAGTAAATATTGCTGTAAACCCATCTTTATATGCAACTTCTACATCATAGGATTTATGCATAAATTTCTTACGTTCCTTTGGAATCACCTTTTTTATTCGACCCGTTTTTAAATCAAATATAACTTTCAACTTTCTCAATAATGTTTTTATACTTTTTGATTGAATTGCTTCTTTCAAGGTATAATCGATTGCTTCAAAATAAGGTGAACCATAATATACATGCACATCTTTTGGAAGATGCTTTAACATAGACCCTTTATCGTGTAATATAAGCACATCAATTTGGAACTCATCACGATTTAAAAGGTGGATTAGATCATTTAACACGACCGATACTCCACCCATTTCTCTTTCATCAACTACAAATAATACATTTCTTTTCATATACTTACTTCCCAAATCCAAATGCTAAAAATGACATAATTGCAAAATACAAGATAAAAGCACCACTCATAAATAAGCGTCGTTGCCAATCTTCAATTTGCATGTAGAAGAACTTTTTCATATCAGACCTCCATTAGTCGACAAATAAGTACCCACAGTAAATATAAATCATATCGTTCCAAAAGTAATTTGGATTAAATAATTGAAATACAACATTACTTGTTTGAAGTGTAATCACATTTAATTGAATTAACGTCATAAACACAACAAGTAACACTGCAACAATTTTCTTGTATGGACTACCTGAAAAACTTTTCTTTGAGAACACATTTAGTGTTGCCCCAAAGATAATCAATGCAACAATCTTTAAATATAAGTAAAAGTTTGTGACAAAGAATGAAGCAGGATTTGCCCAAAACGCAATGAGCGCACAAACAACTATAACAAGTGCTGGTACTCCCAATTTACGAAGATCACCCATTAAACTTCAACCTCAACCTTTTCCATAACATCACCGTTATGCATGTTTCTTACAGCACCCATGTTATCAGTAACTTGACCAAAAACTGTATGAACACCATCTAAGTGTGGTTGTGCATCGTGAACAATAAAGAATTGACAACAACCTGTATCTTTTCCACGGTGTGCCATTGATAAAGCACCTTCCACGTGCTTGTGTGGATTTCCTTCTGTTTCACATTTGATTGTGTAACCTAAATCCCCTGTTCCATTTCCATTTGGACATCCTCCTTGAGAAACAAAACCAGGAATTACACGGTGAAATGTTTTTCCATTGTAATATCCATCATTAATCAATTTCACGAAGTTCGCAACTGTTTTCGGTGCATCTTCATCGTATAAAACAAAAGGAATTTCAGCTCCATTTTGCATTGTAATTTTTCCGTTAATCATATTTTTACCTCACTTAACTATGTTAGATATTATATCACAAGATTCGCATAAATCTTTTCGAAGAATAGATTTGTAGTTTGCGACCTTTAAATATTTTATTGCCTAGTACACCAGCAAACTCAAAATGTTCAATAATATTGACTGGACAACTCATGATTTTATCAAACACCATACGTGTATCATATAGATACAATTGTAGGTAATCTGCAAGCATTGTCTCTACACGTTCCATTCCATGTACACCCATTGATAGTGGTCTAACACTGCTTATTACATCGATATTCGTTTGCTTCATATAGTTCTCACCCAGCCAACTTTCACGTGCTCCACTATCAAAGCCAAAAATACTTGCCTGTTTGTTTGAATCAATCACGATACATGTTGGAAATGCAGAAGGAATAAAGTTTTGAATTGGAAACTCTTCTTGTGGTTCAATCATTGAAAAAGTTTTATGTACATCATCTAATTCAAAATCTAAATGGCTCAAAACATCCCAACCTAGAATCCCATCAAAATCCATCAGATTGATTTTTACTAAAGGAATTGTAAAGTGTTTATCATCAATCACAACAAATGGTTGGTTTTGCAGTTCCACTGAACCAAAATATACACGCTCTACAGAAACTGTTTTTGCTTTTGCTCGTTTCCCTCCAAAGCTGCCCATTTCCATATCGTGATTTGTAGGTGTTGATTTCACAGTCGCTAATGTACTTTCAAAAAGCACACTACACTGTGCACCTGTATCAATCAACATCGATACTGCCTTTCCTTGAATCAATACATCACATACATATAAACCTACCTTGTCTTGTTTCATCTTCATAGTGAATGTTGGTGTATGTTTGATTATTTTTCGATCTTTGAAAAATGCACGACCATCATATGTTTTTTTACTTTCCATCAGTTGTGGTTCATACATTTCAAAGCATTTCTTAACTGTTTCTTTTTCTTTATTTGAGTAACTAAATGTTTTTTCTACTCTTGTCTTAGCGTTAACTATCATATTGAAATTATAACATGTTATACTAAGAATATCGGAGGATAAACTAACTATGAAAACAAATAAAGAAAAACTTGTTATGCATTCATTAATTGGGAAGATTCATCACCCAACAGGTAGAGGATACCGTGTGGGCTATGATGGTAAAGGAAGAATCATCCCAGCTGTAGGAGGAATCACGTATAATTTCCAAATCGGTGATTCTTGTATGGGTATTGTTGGTGACCACGTAGAACCAGGTGTATCAATCCAAAACCCAAACAAAGATGAAAATCCTGCACTTCAATTATTTAGCTGTGTTGGAAATAAAGTTCGTATCACAAGTGGAGATGCAAAAGGAAAAACCGGAGTTATCACTGGAACACATGGTGGAATTGAACATGCATTTGTTTACTTTGACGAAGATGTGTTAGATCTTCTTAGTGGAGATGAAACGATGTTAGTTAAAGGATATGGTCAAGGACTAGCAATTGAAGAATTCCCAAATATTAAAGTGATGAACTTAGATCCAGAATTATTTGAAATCATGGAAGCAAAAGAATTTCTTCGTGAAGAAGAAAACCATTTAAAAATTGGAGTTACCCACATTATCCCTGCATGTTTAATGGGATCAGGATTGGGTGCTAGTGCTCTTGAAAGTGGTGACTATGATATCATGACGCAAGATGAAGACATGAATAAACAATACAAACTTGATACATTACGTTTTGGAGATATTGTTGCTATCGAAGATCATAACGGATTTAATGGACCACACTATAAAAAAGGTTCTTGGATCATTGGGGTAATTGTTCATAGTGATTCTTACACATCAGGACACGGTCCAGGTGTATGTGCATTATTTACCTCAAATGATGATAGTATTGTTCCATTCATCGACAAACAAGCAAATCTTAAAAACTTTATTAAGTAATTGAAAAACGAGCAGTATCTTCGCTCGTTTTTTTTATATCCATCTTCCTATTTTGCTTTACACCTTTGTATTATTTATTCAACTCGTTCAGGATTCCATCAGCGATTGCTTTTGCAATTGCTTTTTGGCCTTTCTCACTGAGTATGTATTTTCCATCAGATTCATTATCAATATATCCAACTTCAACTAGTGTAGTTGGAACCTTAGCAAATCCAACCATATGAAGTAAGCCCGTCCCATCAATTATTCCATTACTATTTGTATATTTTATTCCTTCAAGTTCTTTCATAATCGATGTCGCTAGTGCCAATGAAGTTTCATTTGTGGTGTCTGTAAAAGCCTCAACACCGGTTCTTGTTCCTTCATCACTTGCATTACAGTGAATCGAAACTAAGTATGTTGCGTTTACTTTCTTTGATTCATCAATTCGATGTTGCATATCATCTGCTTCAATTTCTGAATATAGTTCATCAGTCGTTCGCGAATATACAACATTCACACCTGCATCTTCTAAATTCTTACCAACTTTTTTAGCAATCGAAAGATTGATATCTTTTTCATACTTTCCATTATACGCAAGTGTTCCAGCATCAATTTCACCATGTCCTGGGTCAATATACACTGTCGCTTTTTTATTTTTATCATCATTTTGTGTGTTTGTATCACCTGTTGTAACATCATTAACTGTTGCTGAAGCGTTTTTGTCTTCGAAAACAATGACTAGCCCAACAAGTAACACTGTCACTCCAAGTAAAATTTGCAAATATCGTCTAACTTTTCTCATACGAAGATTATAACAAAGTTCCACATCCTTGGATATGAAAAACGCACACTTTTATGTGTACGTTTTCTGAACTTTATTCTCTTGCTTCAATTCGACATTTTTCCGAAAGATCTAAATGTTTTTGCAAAAGGTCGATGGTTAATGGTTTCGTATATTGTTTGGTCTGCTTTGACACCTTTTCTGAGTCAGCTTTCTCATTTTCATATACGGGAATCGGGTAATTCTCAATGAGTTTTGTTCGTCCTTTTTCAACAATACACTTTGCCATTTCTTTGGCAAGTTTGGTTTTTTTATCACTTCGTTTTACGACTGCAATAGATTCTGTTAATGCATAATTTCCTTCTTTTGGATCAATAAAATCAATAGGTAGTCCCTCTTTTTTATCCGCAACTGCTTGGTGACGTAAGCCAAACCCGATTGCTACTTCTCCTGCACGAACTTTCTTTAATGGTCCTGAACCTGAACTTTCTAAATGCGGTCCTGCATTACGCATGATTTTCACTAGCAAGTCCTCTGCTTCTTTTTCTCCGTACGTATCAATCAAGGTTTGCACCAATAGCCACCCTGTACTTGAGCCAGCCATATCCACAATTGAGATGTGATCTTTATACACTGGTTTTGCTAAATCTTTTATCGATGTTGGTACTGGTAAATTTGCTTCTTCTAATTCTTTTGTATTGATAATAAGTGAACCTTCAATCGCTAGCAAAGGTGTACGATACTTCGGTGTTTGCTCCAAAGGTGAAATACTTTCATCTAAATTTACGAACATTTTATTTTCACTTTGTGCTGAATCTATATAATAACTAGACATCGTTACGATATCTGCTTCTACATCAATACCTTCTCCTAGCAGTTTTCCGCCTAGTTCATTTGTTCCATAGGCTTGAAGGATGTATTTGTTTTCAAAGCCATTTTCATCAAGTACTTGCTTGATTACTTCTTGTGCTTCTTCATCTGCATTGGAATAAATAATCACTTTGCTTGATTCTTTTTTTGCACACCCACTTAACGTACAAGCAAGTAGAATGATGACAACGATGATTTTATTTAGCTTCGACATAATACCGTTTCTCGCTTTCTTTTTTTGTTAAATGGTTCATCAGTGTTTTCATGATGATATTTGTAATAAAAATAAGTAATGATAATACAAAGATGTCAGCAAACTTCGCAAAGTGTTGCAACTCCTTAATCTTTGTTGTTATGACTCCTGTTTCTGCACCAACCAAGAAAATAATCGCACTAATGGTTACCATAGAGTTTATAAAATAGTATGAGAACATTTCAAAAACTGTTGAAATTGAACATGGAATCATGACTTTACGTAATGTTCCAAACCAACTATCACCAAGTAATCTTCCTGTTGTTTCAAATGATAAATTCATTTTCATAAAGGCATTTTTAATCATGACATATGGTGTTGAGAAAAAGTGTACAACATTACAAATAATAAGAATGATATATGTGTTTTGGATATTGGTTCCTTTAAATGCAAACATAAAGCCAATCCCAACAACCATCCCTGGCAAAGCATTTGTTAGTGTAGATACAAAATCAATACTTCCACGAATCAGTTTTGGCATTTTTCCACGTGCACTAATAATCGCTGCAACATAGGATACGATTGTTCCACAAACTGCAGTAGCAATTGCCACAATAAATGAGTTTTTCACAACATCAAGTAAATTTGCACTTTGGAATGTTTCAACTACATGAACTAACGAGAAACTTATGTCATATGGCCACTCTTTAACAAATGGCAATATAAAAATAACGGCAAATACAGATATAACCCCTAACATGATGCAAGCTGATACGATTCCACAAAACCAGTTCTTCTTTTTCACTTCAGGTAGCATAACAGCAGATATATTTTCATAGCGAACATTCATTTTTTCGATTTTACGTACAACGAGTACAGCTACAATTGATGGTATCAACATCACTAAAGAAATAACTGCCCCATTATGGAAGTTAGGAATGGATCCTAACATTTGGTTATATAGTGTACTTGCAATAACTTCAAACTGTCCACCTATCGCTGCTGGAATTCCAAAATCCGTAAAACTTAAGAAAAACGTTTGAATAAATGCAATAACAAGTGTATATGCTAATGGTCGAAATACGGTATGGAAAAAGCGTCGCAATGGCGAGTCACCCATTAGTATCGAAACCAAAAACTGTTTCTTATCGATGTAGGTCATAGTATTTTTTATTAACACAAAAGCAATTGGTAAGGTATAAATTAAATATCCAATTAGTAATCCATTAAACCCATACAGATTGAATGGTTGAAAACCAAATAGTTTAGTGAATACACCTTGTTTACCAAATGTATAAATAATTGCAAACCCATAGGTAATCGTTGGCATAAGCATCGGCATTGTTGCTACTAGATTAATTAGTTTCTTAAACCATTTTGGTACACTTGTAAAATGAATGGTATATGCTAAAAAGAATGCAATACCCGTAGATAACAATGCTGTAATACTCGCAATTAAAAAACTATTACTAAGTGAAGTAACAAATCGTTCTTTACTAATGACCTTTACAATATTATCCAAACTTATGACACCATTTGTTTGAATAGCACGCATAAGTACTAGTACCAATGGATAAAATAGAAATATTGCAAATAATGCAAAGATAAAGATATATATAAGTTTTAATTCATGATTACGCTTAAACATGTTGGTCTCCAAATAGTTTAAGAATATTATCACGTTTGATATGTAATTGATGCAAAATAAAGTTCTCTACGAACTTCGTTGCTGGTTTCTCAATAATCTCTTGTGGTGTTCCATATTGTGCAATCTTTCCACCATCCAGTATAAGAACCTTATCCGAGAGCGTCAGCGCTTCTTCTGGATCATGAGTAACAATTATCGTAGTAAGTTTAAACTCTTCTGAGATTTGCTTAATCGTGTCTTTAATCGATTCTTTGATTACTCCATCAAGTGCACTCAACGGTTCATCTAACAATAATACCTTTGGTTTTAATGTTAGCGTTCTTGCTAGTGCCACTCTTTGCTTTTGGCCACCAGACAGTTCACTAATCTCCTTATTTAGATGCTCACGTAAATCAAGTAGATCAATTAAGTCATCTACTTCTTCTTGTGTTGATACACTAGGGTTATTACGCCATCCGTAAACGATATTACGTCCAGCACTTAAATGTGGAAATAAAGCATAATCTTGAAACACAATATTTAAACCACGTTTCTCAATCGGTAGATGTGTAATATCTTTTTCATCTAGTTCAATAGTTCCTGCATCGATTTCTACAAGACCAAGCAAACAATTAAGTAATGTGGTCTTACCACTTCCACTTGATCCTAGTATTGAAACAATTTCGCCATTATTTATTGATAAACTTATATCTTCAAGTACAGTATTGTCACCATACGATTTCTTAATGTTTTTTAATGTTAACATAGAGACTCTCCATTTTTCATATGCTACACATTTTACTAGATATATGAACACATAACAATAGATTTAGTGATATTTATGTACATTTTTGTATAAAAAATCATTTTTTTGAACAAAATAAAAGGAAGTTCCGATTATATTGGAACCTCCACTCTTTGTTCTCGTACTAACGCTACCTTGAATTTTTCTCTCTTGGGTATAGCAGGATAAAATGGAAGAACAAAGAGAGTCTATCCTGCTACATATATTAAGAGACACAATTGTACATGAAACTTCAAAAAAAATAAAAAAATCTCAGGTTTCCCTAAGATTGATGTATTTTGGTTAATATTCCATTTGCAATAGCTTCAGCAATTTGTTGTCTTCCTGTTTCTGTTTGAATAAATACATTATCATCTTCATGATCTAAATATCCAATTTCAACTAGCGTTGTTGGCACTTCAGCAAAAATCACTAAATGCAGTAATTCAGTTGCATCAACAATACCATTGTTATCTGTATAATTTACTTCCTCCAATTTCTCTTCAATGATTTTTGATAATGAAAATGCCTCTGCATCATTTGGATCTGTATACACTTCAAAACCTTTTCGTGTACCATACTCACTTGCATTACAATGAATTGAAACAAATAGATCTGCTTTAGCGACAACGGATAAATCAATTCGACTTTGTAAGTCATCCACATTTGAAGTAGAAAGTTGTACATCGCTCGTACGTGAATAAGCAACGTTCACTCCATTTTCTTTTAGTATCTCTCCAATACGAAGTGCAATGTCTAAATTAATATCTTTTTCATACATACCTGATAATGGTATCATTCCAGAATCTACGTCACCGTGTCCTGCATCAATAAATACGGTTGCTTGTTGTTTTGGTAACACTAGCTGTTTTGATGGAAGCATGCGTACATGTTGAATAGCAGCAGTTGGTCCTTGATCATTTGATGTAACTCCCACAAGTAACATCAATACAGCAATCACGATGATTCCTAATCTTTTCAATGTTTTCATGGTAGAAGTATAACAAAATCATATATAACAGACTACACTTTTTCTAACATCACATAACTTCACAAAAAAAGCTCACAAATCATGTGAACTTTTTGTATACTTCGTTTAAATAACAATGTAGAAATTTGGTCTATAACTTCCTTGACTACCATATGTAACACCCGTTGCAGGCGTTCCAGCATGCACGTAACTTCCATTTCCTAATGAAATTGCTACGTGGTAAGGTGAACTATCTCCACCCCAGAATAATAATGCTCCTGCTGGTGCGTTTTGAACATCATAATAATGTTGACCTAAAGCAGCTTGTGCTCCCGTAGTTCTTGCACCTAACCCAAATGAATATTGGACAAATCCCGAACAATCAAAACCTGCAGGTGAAGTTCCACCATATACATATGGAGAACCAACAAGTGAGATTGCAGTTGCAATTCCACCACCTCTAGCAGCATTAGCCGCAGGTGTTGGAGCTTGTACTACATTTTGCTCGTTAGCTGTCTCTGCACTTTGGTTTGCTTGCCGTTCTTCTTCTAATTCTGCTTCACGTCTTTCTTTGGCAGCTTCTTCATCTTCACTTACAGTTACAACTAATTGTGCTTCTGCTTTGTTTCCATTAGCATCAACTGCTGTATATGTGAATGTATAATCTCCGTCGATGTATAATCCATCTTCGTTTTCTTCGATTTCTCCACTTACTGTGTAGTTTACTACTTCATCATAGTTATCAAATACACCTGTCACATATGCTTGAGGATCAAAATCTCCTGTATCAAGTACATCTACATGTGTTTCTGATAAAGCAATCACTGGTGCTTGTGTATCTACATATTTCACATTTACTAAGTATGAGTTAACTGCAAATACATCATCAGCGATTACAGGTTTGTCGTTGTTTAGTTCTACTTTATTTACACTGTCACTTGCATAAGCTTCTTTTGATTGAATCTTAATTGCTACAGTATCTTCTCTTAATTCTTTTGTTGGGATACGATCCAATTTCACTACGTAGTTACCAATTTCATATCCTTGGCTTCCATCGTTAAGTGTAATTGCTTTTGCATCGTATACATTACTTTCATTTCTTGAAATGATTTCTTTAGCAACATCAATGATTGCACTATCATCACCATAGTTCACTTTGATTGCTTTTTCATTTAATGGAGTAGCAACTTCTACTTTACGAAGAACAGTTGCTGCATCAACTTGTGAGCGTCCTAGTCCAGTAAATGTAAATGTTACTGCAAATACTAAAGCAGCAGTAGTTGTTGTTAAGACAAAGTGTTGAAAGTTGAAGTGTATTTTACCAAAACGGTTTTCAATTGTAGATAAAGCAACACTTGCTTTATTTGCAATTGAAGTACACGTAGTTTTCGTTTGTTTGATAACTACTGGATAGATTTCTGTAAATGCTGCATCTGCTTTATGTAAAGCTTGTTTGCATCTAATCAAAGATGCACCAAGTAATTCATTAGCTACAACGCTTGCTTTTACTTTACAAGTAACTGCCCATGAACTGGCTTCGCGTAAACCGTATTTAAAATTACATACTAAAGTCGCATTAAGCTTCTTTATGTTTTCTACTATTTTATTCATTGAACTCATATTTGAACCCCTCAGAATGTTTCATCATTTTCTAGTTAAAATCAAAATAATTTTACTCACTGATAATACCATTATGAAAGCCCTTACACAACGATATCCCAAACTTTCACACAGTTGAAATCAGACTTTTTTGGGTGTCAAAACATTCATTTTTCAAGCACTGTATGATGGTTTTCATACATTAAAAGTATCGATGTTTTGTATTGTTTTGTCATTTTTTGAAGGTAAATAGTCTCATTTGCATACTTTAAAATTCATTTTTTTTGTAGAAAAAAAGTGACTCATTTTTCAACGAATCACTTCCACAAACAATTTTTTAGTTAATTAATCGTTTTTGCTTCCACCTAGAATTCTTAAAATAAATAAGAAAATATTAATGAAGTCTAAGTATAGTTCTAGTGCCATGTAAATTGATGCACGATTTACCATTTCTGAATCATTTTGATAACGTGCATAAATCGTCTTCATTTTTTGAGCATCCCATGCAGTTAAACCTGCGAATACGATAAGTCCAATAAATGAGTAGACAAATGAGTCTCTACTCCATCCAAATAGCATAGAGATAAAACTATAGATAATCATTGCAAACAATCCAGCCATTGCAATTGATCCAATTTTTGTTAAGTCTTTTTTCGTTGTTAATCCAATCACCATCAAACAAGCAAAGTAAACTGCTGCCATTGCAAATGCTTGTGCAATTGTTGCAACATTATAAATAATTGGTAAAACAGAGAATGTAACCCCTGTAATTGCCGCATACCCCATAAACAGAGCTAATGCAACTGCAGGCCTTACCTTGAATACAAGTGAGCTAAAAGCAATAACAATTGCAAATTGTGCAATTACAATTGCAATCACTCCAAAGCGACTGCTAAAAATTGAATACATCATCTCAGGAGTATTATATAAATAAAATGCTACTCCAAAAGTGACTGCTAATCCTAGAAACATCCAACCGAATGTTTTCGTTAATTGTTTACGTAATGAATTCTCATTGTTAATGGATAATTCAGGTCCATTTTTCCCTTCATAAGTTTCCATGAGTAATTTCCTCCTTTGGTATAACTTATCATATCACACCTATATATAGTTTCAAGTGAGTTCACCATAAATTCATATAGCTATACTCATGTTTTTCATTATAAATAATTGTTATTATTCGCAATTCATTCTATAATTTATATATATGATTCAGGGGGGGACCATTCATGTTACAAAAAGTAAAGGGAACTTTTAAGAAGGTAAGAAATGTGTGTGTTACATTATTTATATTATGTTGTTTTATCATAAGTGGCTGTGGCGTTGATGCAACTGATGATACATCGAAAAAATCATCTGGTGCTACACTCTCATCAACTCTTTCGACTTATGAAGGACGATTGATTCCTTTAAAAAGTAAAAATGCAGAGGCTAAACAAAAAGCCGCTGATGAAGAAGCTAAGAAAAAGGAAGAGGAAGAAAAAAAGAAGAAAGCGGAAGAAGATGCAAAACGAGAAGCGGAAGCAAAAGCGTACTTAGAAGCGCAAACTGCCAAAGAACAAGAACGTTACCGAATTGAACAGGAACGGCAAAAAGCTGCAGAAGAAGCAGAAAAGAAGGGACAGTACAACCCATCATATTATGATTTACCACGTACATTACAGTACTATTCACAACGTGATCCACGTTGGGCAAGTCACGCATTCAATCCTGCTTGGAATATGGCAAACTCAGGTTGTGTTCCTACTTCATTAGCAATGGCATTAACTGCTGCTGGTATACCTGTATCACCAGTAACTGTAGCCGACTATTTATACTACAATACCAATGAGTTCAACAAACAATACATTGGTACAACCGGCGTTGGTATACGTATTGCAGTTGAACATTATGGAGCAACATCCACAAACTTAATGAGCCAACAACAGCTTGTTGAAGCACTTGCCAAAGGACAAACGGTCGTCGCTGCAGTTGGTCCAGGTAACTGGGCACCTGCTGGAGCATCTCATGCTATTGTCTTAAACGGATATAGCAATGGATATACCTATGTGTATGATGTATATAGTGATACACGTAGTGGTGCATTCTTAGTTAGTTCCATTTGGAATCAACGAAGTAGCGATCCAGTTGATGCAAATGATGGTGGTGCATTATTCCATGCAATTACAAAAGCAAAGGTTGTAAAAACAGAAGACACCATTTGGGTAGATGAAGCAGGTAGTATTTTGCGTGCTAAAGAAAATGGAACAAAACTAGATAATGATGGTATTTCAGATATTCCTGGATATTCTGTTGTGTCTGCTATAACCACTACAGATGAAAATGGAAATATGCATACGGTGAATACATATCACAGAATTGTGACAACTACTGTATGGCAAGATGAACAAGGTACAATCCTCAAAGCAAAAATCGAAGGAAATTTACCAGACAACGATGATGTATCTGATATTGGTGGTTACATTTTATTAGAAATCAAAACAATTAAAGATCCAAATGGTGATACACGTATTATCAACATTTATCGAAAAGCAGAAGTAAATGAGTAACCAAAAGGAGTAAGCAATTGCATGTAGCAGTTACTTACTCCCTTTTTCTATTTCATAATATGTTGTTTATAGTATGTAGATTGTTTACGTAGTTCTTTATCCACATATGTAAATCCATACGTTTCAACTAGTGTTTTCTTATCTGAGAATAGATTTGTTCCTAGGTTCAAACGATCCCCTTCGATTGTAACCCCCATACTCGCTAATACAGTTGGAAACATATCTAGTGTTACAAATTCGCGATTGTATGGTTGTAATGGCTGTACCGCGCTATTTAAAAAGCAATTAAAGGTTGTTCGTTCATACGACTTATCATACGTCGAATGAATATACCCTGCTGCCATACTCAAGTGATCTCCACTAATAACAACCGTTGTATCTTCATAGAAATCTTGTTGTTTCAACCAATCTAAGAACTCTGAAAGTTCCTTAATATCACAAGCAATAACATTACTTAATCGCTCACTATATTGTTCTTTACATTGCGCATCAACATACCCATATGGATGGTGTGTATCGACTGTTAACATCGCAAAGTAAAATGGATCCTCACTTTTTGTAAGTTCAAGCAACTCCGATTTAGCAAAATCAAATAGTTTACGATCTTCATAACCCCAAAATTCTTTATAGTCCTTTGCAAGAAATCCGTGTTCTTTTGCATAACGCAAATCAAAGATTTTAAAATCTCCATGATCTTTAAAATACGATTGTCTTCCACCAAAAGCAGCATCACTACCAATAAGATATTCCAGTTGATATCCTTTGGCTTTTAAAATATCACCAAGTGCAGTTAATCCTGGAAAGAATGGTTGTGATTCACTAAATCGTTTACAGTTCAAAGGCACAAGCAATGGTATTCCAGCGCTTTGTCCAACAAGACCTCCTGTTGTCCATCCTGTCCCTGATAATTCTTTAGCACCACCTAAATTCTCCTTATGCGAGAAATGCACGTTTTCTAAAGCATAATCACTAATTGGGTATAGTAAATCATCTTTATAGTTTCCACCCTTCTCAACACTACTATATGTGTTCTCAAGTGATTCTACATAAATGTGAATCAAATTACGTTTTCTCTCAGGGAAAGTCAGTTTTACTTTACTAGCATCGACATAGTTTTCTTCATAGAAATTCGTTTTTCTAAACAAGTTGATAATCCACCCAAAAATACCAACTTCTTGCATCGCAAGTATAAGCAGTACAACAAGTGCTCCATAACTTAAAATAGCTGCAATGTCATAAAATACAAAACAAATCACTCCTGCAGCAACTAGCGCAATTACTAATGCTTTAATAAAGCAAAGTTTTACCCAGTCAATTAAGAACTGTGGATTGGCTCCTTCTAAAGGTACTTTTAAATGAAATACGATTTGTTCGAAACAGGATAATCCAAAGTATTGTATCGCCCACCGTGCACTAATATATGCTAATAAACCGATAAATAGGATGAATAAAATTACATAATAACTCATTTTCGTATTATACCACTACATCAAGAAATGATGCATGTAAAATTGATTCAAATGCATCTTTACTTGTCTCTATTTGTTGTCCAATTTTTCCTGCACTTACAATTATCGTATCAAGTGATAATGCACTTGCATCAATAACTGTTGGGAATAATTTCTTCATTCCAAACGGTGAACAACCTCCACGTACATATCCAGTTAGTGGAAGTAATTCTTTGACATGAATTAATTCGACCGATTTTTCTTTTACTGCTTTTGCGGCTTTCTTTAAATCTAATTCATGTAGTACAGGAATCACAAATACATAGTGTTGTTTACTTTTAGCTACACATACAAGTGTTTTGTATATCATCTCTGCTGGCTTTCCAATTTGCAAAGCACTTTCTCCAGGCTTACCATCTTCACTTGGCACATAACTATATGTATGATATTCAAATTTCTTTTGTTCAAGAATACGCATTGCATTAGTTTTTTGTAGTTTCTTCATATGACACTTCCTTTTTTTCTTTACAACATATTATAATATGTTTTAGTTTCATGCAATGAATAGGTGATAAGCAATGTAAAGCTAATCTTTAATTTGCTTTTATTACGAAACTATAATTCTAATATGCCTTACCCCTAATCACAAACATCAAAATACTTTTGATTTAAATTGTATTAATCAATTAAATAGAAAAGATATAATGCTGTTTAGATAAGCATTCAAAAAAGACACTTCGTAACAATACGAAATGTCAATAATCTACTCAAGTACAATCACATAATTCTATGCGTTTATTATCATCTAATAATCCTTAATATTCTTTGAGTTTTTTAGGTTTAATGCTTTACTTAAATCTGTTGGTGAGAATTTCATTTGAAATCCATCATTATCAGTAACCATTAGTGTTTCAGGATGTTGTTTATATTTGAAATGTAAATAGTATGACCACGTGTCTGATCCATCATGCCAAGTGATTATCATAGTGTCATTTAATGTGCCTGATTCAATTCTCACTCTTTCTCCATCATCTCCATTACCATCGGTAAAAAAGTACACATAGCCCTCGTCAAAGTCTATTATATAATATTTATCATAATAGGATCCAGACTCCCTGTAAGCGAATTTTCCAGAATTTCCATTGCAAGCTTGCTCTTTAGTATTCGTAGAGTAATACAATTTAGAATTATCAGTCGTTTGGTTTGATTCTATATCTTCGCTTAACGAATTACTGGTTTCTTTTGTTTCTACACTAACTCCATTACGACTACAGGATATTTTATATTTAAGACTTTGTGAATTATTCATCTTAAATTTAATTTTCCCATTCAATGATTCATCAGAAGCACTTATAAATTTTAATGTGTGTTCACCTTTAGTAACAAGTAAATTATAAGTTTTCTTATCTCCATGTTTTATTTTTTCAACATATTCATCATCTATGAATATTTCTACGTCATATGTACTAAAGATTAAATTTTCCTTACAATCTACTTCCAACTCTAATTCAAATTTTGTCTCTGTAACTGATATATGTATCAATTTATTACCGACATATTCTACTTCAAGTGTATTTCCGTTACTATTCTTAGCTGAGAAAGTTTTTGAAGTGTTCTCCACTGATTCCGAGTAACCCATACCTTTACAGTTCTCAATATATTGAATATAATCATCTTTCGACATATTACCGACATATAAGCTGTAATTTTTCTCATCATCATTTTCGATTACACCTAATAACGAATTTGTAGTTGGGATCATTTTAGCAAGTTCACTAGTTGACCAAGTGATTTCATGCAAATCCATTGGTTTCTCCAAATTTATATTCATTATTTCATCTTCTAGACTATACTTTAAAAACAATAAATATCCATCAGCATTATATACATGTGTTCCTTCTTCATCTTTTTCTAGCTCAATTGCAAACCCTTTTTCTTCACAGGCAGTAACATAATTATCATAATCTATTGAATTAATTTCGTGCACTTCTAATTTAAGAGATTCTTGAGAATTAGCTATAACACTACCATATATTGATTTTGGTTTTGGAAGTTTTTTTGATAATTCAATTTCACTCCATTCAAACTTCTCTCTTGTATCAACTTCCTCTTCGTTTTTCTCTTCTTTATTACTTGTACTGACATATGAATACTGTTTATTTACTGATTTTTCATAACCAAACATTTGCTTATACGGAATCATCAATACAAAAGAAACAGCGATTACTATTATATACATGTACGTTTTGTCTGACTTTATTTTTCCTTCCTTAATTAAGAAAGATACTACTACCAGTACAATTTGAATAACTGAAATGGCAAAAGAATATTTACTCCCAAATAGATACGCGATAATACCTAACAATGAAAATATAACAATGCTAACTGTCATTACTCTCCCAAACAATGTTAATTGACTCCAAAACAGTATAGCTTCTTTTTTTATAGTATCAATTACTTTATTTTCATTCGTATTTACTTTTACTTCATTTCCACAATTTGAACAAAATTTATCTTTCCTATTTATATTCGTCCCACACTTTTCACACTTCATGTAATATCCCCCTCAAATAATTGTAATTATGTAGCTTCAATACAAAACATATCATCGCAAAAATAATATTTGTACTTAATATTAGTATAAATGTTGAGCAGTATTCACGCAATCGAATTAATAAGACTCGCTTTTTGCTAAACTCACTACTTTTGACCGCGAATGTTTTTTAATTCAACACTATAATTCAATGCTGCCAATCGCTTTTTAACATGTTTTAGAGTCACTTTGCTGAAAAAAGGTATTCTAGGTAAATCATTCAAATCATTTGTAACAATACCAAAAATAATTTTATTGCTTTTCGTACTTGTTAACTTAAATTCATTATCATTAGATATTTCTGCAATTTTGGAATTGGCTAGCTCTAGAAAACTGCGATCTTCACGAATAAGCTCTCCTGATACCAATCCTTGATTGAATAAATGACTCAATGTCGCTGAACCATTATAGCGCTTAACATGTATCAATTCACCATTCTTTGATAAGACGTCACATACTTCAATACTACTGTGTCCTCCTCCGTAATAAATCACTTTTGCATCCATACAAATTAACTCATCGTTCCGTGAGTTAGTAAGTTTTTGATTATAATCATTCTCACTTGTCGATTCGCCATACTCTATAAATTCTTCTTTACTCACATTTGTGCTGTCATAGTCTTCTTCTACTTGCTCAACTAGATCTTTACTGATTTGATACCACTTATTTTTATTTATTGTATATACTTCATTATTGTACTTTACTTCGCCAAATACACAATCACTTAATCTAAATATTTTTTGCTTTTCATTAGTTTCATTATTAATTAAATAAACATATTTATTTTTTAACTGATCATATTCTTCAAGCGGATTCCTAAAACTTTCTACGATATCTTTAACTATAAAATCATCAAACATGTCCATATTTGATATCCAGAACCCTTGATAGTTTTCCCATTGTATAATATCAGGTGGAGCAAACCAAAAAGCGCTATTATCTCTATTAAGTGATTCAATAACTTTTTTGTTTAACTCATCTTTTAATTCTTTGTTCTTTACCTCTTTAATTTGATCTATCCATGGAAATTTGTTTTTATAATCATCTGTACTATACTTTTCAAAAACCTTTTCTAGAAACTCTTTTATATTTCTAATATCCACTTCCGCCGTAATTGAAAGAGCATCACTACCACTTATAATTCCTTCCGAAAAATTTGAATCAGTACCTTTTCCAGCAACACTGGCAACAAGATCTCGATTTACATCAACACCAAAATCATCTACACCAGATTTTTTTGGTAATTGCTCGTTGCTTATTTTAAGATTTCCACCAATATTTATTTTGCTTATTCTCCTCAAACTGTCTGTATCAATTGAATTTAGTGTAACCTTTAATCCAAAACGCTCTTCAACAACATCATCATTAAGTAAAGATTTGCCATAACCCATCACTACAGCAAATGTTCTTTCAATATAATTATGTGAAACTGTAACTAACAGAACTGAACGAGCATTTGATGTCTTAAGTTCATCATTATTAATTTCATTCAAAAGAAATTCACTTAACCATCTTGGTTTATTTTGATATGACTTCTTGTAAAAAACTACTCCTACACCGTTCACTTCGTGTCTTTTAATATTTTCATCATCCTTAATTATATCCTTTTCAGTAAGATCTTTTTCTATTAGATAGACAGAAATTCGATTTTTATTGTGTGTCATATTTCCTCCTTATAAAAACTTTTATATAAATATAATACATCTATTTTTATAATAATTCACTATAGATTCTTTCTATGATTTTCAGTTAATGGTACATATTTGCTATAAAAACAAAATCCTCCTTAAGTTTCATCGCGTTTGTAATTTATACACGCAATTCTCTTAAAGAGGATTATTTTAGTATTGATAAATACCCTTCATTATCCTTCTTGGATGAATTTTAATAATTCTTGAGCAGCTACGTTAATACCATCACGGTCACCACGGTCAAGACCTAAGTGTGTGAAGATTTCTCCAACGTAGATGTTGTTTGCTTTCAATGTATCAAAGACTTCGTCAATGATTGGATCACAAACTTCTTGTTTTTGCATTGGTCCAAATGGGTTTGCAAAGTACGTAGTTGATAAACCAACTTCTTGCGTTGTTCCTTTAGCCATACGTTTACCTTCAACGAAGATTGGTTTTGCTTCATCCATGTCTTCAATTTGACGCATGCCTAAATCTGTATCGTAGTTATTTGCATAACAGAATAAATCGATTTTATGGTTACGTGCAATTACGCTATATGGTGCAGCAGGTGTGATAACACGTGCATTCAATACATCTGGGTTGATGAAGATTGAACGGTCCATATCACGATATGGAGTTCCAGGATCTAAGTCATCAAGACGAATGAAGGCACCAATTTCTGTACCTTGTCCATAAGGAACACCATCTTCGATATGAATCGTTCCCATGTCGTCAAAGACAACTTCGATATCTTTAATTACATCATTACCTAATGCTTTTAAGGCTTCAATCGATTCTGATTTACCAGCTCCACTATCACCCATTAACATAATACCTTTACGTTTTCCATCGTAAAGTGTGATATTTACAAAGGCACCGTGAATTGGTAACCAACCACGTCTCATCATAACAAGGTTGTGTAATGTAAGTACCATTTTCTTCATGTATCCAAAGTATTCTGCTTGTTGCATGTAAGAAACACTACCTACATAAATATCGTTTTCTTCATCATAGAAGAATTTCGTTTCATCTTTACCATCTTGATTTGCAAATTGGACAATTGCATCTGGTTTTTGTTGTGCTTCTTCTGGGTTTGCTAATTCAAATAAGTTAGCCAGTGATACTCCACTACAAGTGAAATCGCGGTGGAAGTAAATATGTACTAATAAATCCCCAACTTTTGCAGGGTAGCAAAACCAAGTACTCTTATCTCCAGTAAAGTATTCTACAGGGTTTCTATCCGTTTCTTCAAACATACCCGTACGTTTGTTTGATCTTGTTGTTAAGATCATTGGTGTACGCAACATTACTGCTTCAATCATAGGGATATCCGCAAATGCTTTATATGTTTCAGGGAACGTTAACTTACGTGCACGATATGTTGACATCGCTGAGTTTGTTCCTGCTTGTAACTGACGGTACACACCACTTTTTCTTCCCTGAAGTTTTTGTTCAAGGAAACGGTATGAACTACGAAGTAATGAATTGAAGTTAGAATCTGAAAGCACGAAGCTTGACGCATTTCTACCAGTGTAACGTTGTCTTGTATAAGAGAAACGTTGGTGAGATTTCCAGTAGTTATATAGCCCTTCGACAAATTCAAGTAATTTCGCTTTATCTGTTAAGTAGTAATCATCAATTTCATCTGGATTCATTACGATAAGTTGACGGAACACGCGTGATAATGCACGTGTAGCTTGATCCATTGTAAATCCATTAGTTACCCAAGCATGTAAGTCTGGATCACGTTTTTCCAAATGTTTTAAGTATTTTTTCGCAAATAAACCTAACGATCTAGAACCAAGTAGTTCAGACATTGATGTAGGGTATGCTAAGTCGAAATTAATAATCGCCACATTGTCATGTAAATATAGTTTTTCTTTCATTAAATTACCTCCACTCCATTAAACATTAGTACCATTGTACACTAAAACAACACTAAAAAAAAGCATTTTTGAAAAAAGTTTCTTTCCTATAATGTAAATTGTTTCATAAATGTAAGTATATTCATTACGTAGTATTCATCGACGATTCGTTCATAAAAAATAAAGACTTGTACTTTTTTACGAATTTATTTTCCTGTATACTAATACTATAAAGAGTATAAAGAGGGCCTTATGCAAGATACGATTTCGAAACTACAGAACACACAAGACCATCAAATTAAAATTTTTCTTATACTTTTCGCACTTATCTTTATTGGTAGTGCTTTTTTATTGGATTCCGTAAGTACTATTATAGATGGAATGTCCACAATCATTATGGAAGGAGATCGCCTAATTACAGACTATGTAGAGATTGCTGGATTTGGTGCGACCTTTTTAAATGCAGGATTGTTGATGCTTTTATCTCTTGGCTTATTGCAACTATCCAAGGCAAAACTTAGTGGTATGGCAATCGCTGCTGTATTTCTCATGGGAGGATTTGGGATGTTTGGTAAAAACATTGTCAATATATGGGGAATCATCACTGGCGTATACATCTTTGCAAAACTTCAAAAGCATCCATTTAGACAGTACATCTATATTGCTTTCTTTGGGACAAGTTTAGCACCACTTACTAGTGAACTCGCCTTATGGCACAACAACACCATTATGGCACTACTTGTGGCATTTCTAGTCACTGTGGCGGTCGGTTTCTTTTTAGCACCTGTCTCTAATGCTTGTTTAGCTGTACACCAAGGATATAATTTATATAATGTTGGTTTTGGTGCTGGACTTGCCGGCACGATTATTTATGCAATCATCTCACAAATCGGTTATGAAAGCACACCAGTATTACATTGGTATGATTCACACCATCTTGGTGTTATCCTTTTATTATATGGTGTGTTCATTTGCTTTATCATTTGTGCGTTTATTTTAGATAAACAAGTACTTAGTAAGTATCGTCAACTGATGAAACGTTCTGGACGACTTGTTAGTGATTTTATTCGTTCGGATAATTGCGGTCCCGTTTTATTCAACATGGGAATTTTAGGCATTACCTACACAAGTTATGTATTACTTGTTGGTGGACATATTAATGGACCCACGATTGGTGGAATCTTGACGATTGTCGGTTTTGGTGGATTTGGTAAACACTTACGAAATACTATTCCTTTAGTCCTAGGTGTAGTCATTGCTGGATATGTAGGAATGGGACACTTAGATGAACCAGTGATCTTACTTGCTGCCTTATTTGCAACTGGACTTGCACCAATTGCTGGACAGTTTGGCTGGATTGCTGGAATTGTGACAGGAATGCTACATTTAGCTTTAGTACAAAGTATCGGAGCATATCACGGAGGAATCAATTTATATAACAATGGATTCTCTGCTGGACTAGTCGCATTATTTGTTTTACCAATCATTGATGTATTTGCTAAACAAAGACGTCGACAACAAGAAGCGAGGTTCTCAAAACGTGTAGAAAATGATACACTAGAGGAAGAGATTATTAGGAGATAACTATGACACATCAACAATTTGAAGTACTTGTTACATTTACACAAAAGAAAGAAAAATACGCACAACGCGATATTGCTAAACAACTAGATGTATCGCTTGGTGTTGTAAACAAAGCTATCCAAGAATTACAAGAACTTGGATACATTGACGTACTAGGAAAATCGAAATATGAGGTTACTGCAGCTGGATACAAGGCATTAGAACCATATAAGGTAAAACGTGCAATCTTTATGGCAGCAGGATTTGGTAGCCGCATGGTTCCTGTTACCTTAAATACACCAAAGCCATTAATCAAAGTGAAAGGCGAACGTATCATTGATACCTTAATTGATGCAGTTCTTGCAGCTGGAATTGAAGATATTACAATTGTTCGTGGATACTTGAAAGAACAATTCGATACCCTACTAACAAAATATCCAATGATTACATTCATTGATAATGATTTCTACAACGAAGCAAACAATATTTCAAGTGCATATATTGCGAAAGATTTACTTGAAAATGCTTATGTACTAGAATCAGATTTAGTCTTATATAACCCAGAGATTATTCGCGCTTACGAATACAACAGCAACTACTTAGGTAAAAAAGTAGATGTCACTGATGACTGGTGTTTCTATTCAAAGAAAGGTGTTATTACAGAACTTGCAGTTGGTGGTAAAAACTGTCACCATATGTATGGAATTTCTTATTGGAGTGCAGAAGATGGTAAGAAACTAGCAACCGATATTGAAACTGTATACCAAAGTCCAGGTGGTAAAGAAAAATACTGGGATGAAGTTGCATTACGTGAATGCATTGATCACTATAGCGTGCATATTAAACCCGTTCATGAAGGTGATATTATTGAAATTGATACCTTTAAAGAACTTTGCGATATTGACCCAGCATATAAAGTCGTATCATGAGACACACCAAACGTATTATAAGTAAGATATCTGAGGAACTTACGACGTATGCGTATGCCATAGGGGCAAACGATATCCAAATTCACATCAAAGAGGAAATTGATGCACACATCATTTCCTTAACTTGTGATTATAAAGACATCTATCAATCGATGGTAGATGATCTTGAAGTTAAACTATTTGGTAACCGTCTAGAAGCAGTAGAAGAAATGTATTGGAATTTAACTGGGACAAGTGATCTTAGTAATGAGTTCGAATTTGACTTGCTAAACTCATTAATCGATGAAGCAAACGTCACACATGCAACCAATCATTTAGAAATTCAACTTATTCGGTACCGACACGACTAGTTCGCTATAACATACTTATCAAATATATGGTAAGATTGTTATAGCTTTTTTATGAGGGGGAGTATCATGAAACACAAAGAGTATGGAAGGATTGATTCCTTTCGTATACTAGCTGCATTATTTGTAATCGCAGCACACTATCCAGTTTTTTTATCGTTTAATACCACACTGGATTATACATACACAAGAATTATTGCTCGAATTGCTGTGCCTTTTTTCTTTGTCAGTTCCGCATTCTTTTTATTCAACAACAATCTAAAGAGTACACAAACCAAAGATAAAGTATTCGCATTTATGAAGCGAAATTTAAAGTATTACATTTTATGTATCATTATATACTTACCATTTAATTTTATTGGTGGTAGTTATAAACATTGGAGTGATATTCATCTACTGCTCCAACAATTCTTATGGAATGGTACATTTTATCACTTGTGGTTCTTTATGGGTTCTTTAGTTGGTGCCTATGTTGCTTGGTTACTACTTAAAACCTTCAATTTGAAGTCATCCATCTTCTTTGCAGGTGTATTATATGTCATTGGTTTGTTTGGAGATTCATATTATGGGTTTATTTTCCAAACACCGATTGTCTCTACATTCTATGATGGGATTTTCTTCGTATTTGAAAGTACGCGAAATGGAATCTTTATGGCTCCGATTTTCTTTGTCTTAGGTGCATATATCGCACGCAAAATACAGCGCAATAAATTGGTATTCCATATGAGTGATCTAATTATCAGTTCAATTGCATTACTTTTAGAAGGTATCATTTTATATCAATTTCATATCGTACGTTCTGATATCCACAATACGATGTATATCTCACTTATTCCATTTACATATTCACTATTTACATTCTTTGTTTCCAAAGAAAAACCAAGAAATATTGTATGGCGAAACACATCACTGTATATGTATATCTTACATCCAATGATTATTATCATTATGCAAAAAATTCCACTAAATTTTTTAGGAAATACGATGGTATTCTACATTATATTATGCGTGCTTAGTTTTGGAATATCCTATGGCTTAGCACAGATTGAGAAATTCAATCAACTCATCAATAAGATTACTGCATAACACAAAAAAACTCGAGCAATATCGCCCGAGTTTTTTTGCGTCTAACATGTGTGTTTTATTTATGTTGTCTATATTTTCGTGTTCCAAAAAGGGCTACACCAGCAAGTGCTAGTACGAGTAAACCATATAGTGCTGTTGTATCTGTAGTGTCACCAGAGTTTACACCAGCTCCATTATTTTTGATTTGTGTGTTGTTTGGTTTATTTTGTTCAGGGGATGTACTAGGAGCTTGTTTTACCAAGTTCTTCATTGCTTGTGTTAATTCACTATATACTGCATCAATTTCTGCTTGTGTAACTTCTCCATTATCAAGTAATGTACGTACTTTAGAAATTGCTTTTTCTAAAGCTGCTACACTTTCAACAGTGTATAGACGTGTGTCCAAATCATCTGTTTTCGAAAGGAGGTTTTCTAAACGTTCTGTATCTGGTTTCAAGCGTGCTTTTAAACGAACGCTCATCAATGCTTTAGTAGCAGCATCAATATCTGCTTGACTTGTTGCATTAGCTAGCGCTTGTTTAGCAGTTGCCACTGCTGTAGCTAAGTTTTTAATAGAATTAGCTACATATTTATCACTATTCACAAGAATAATTTCTGCAGTTGCAATTTCTTTTTGTAAATTGTCTTTTACAAATACTTTTACTTTTTCTAGACCGTTAAGAGCTGCATATAGAGATTCTTGTGTTAGACGTACTTCTTCAGTTGTCGCATCATCATTTGCCACAACTGCTTTTGCATTTGTGATTGCTGTTTGTAGTGTTTTCCAAGATTCTTTTGTGTATACACTTTCATCTAATGTTTCTAAAAGTGTTACCATTTGTGAAATCTCAGTTTTGTCTACAATTGCTTCTAATTTAGCTACAGCATCCACAATGCGTTGGATTGCGTCTGTAAGGATTGTAATGTTTGTTTCACTTGCTTGTAATAATGATTGTCCATCAGTAATTGCTGATTCCACAGCTGTTACAGTACTAGGACGCATATTACCTTTTTCTATTGTTTTTGTTGCGTTTGCAATTGTTGATGTAAGTAATGCACGAACTTCATCAAGATCACTTTCACCAATTGCATCTAATTTTGTTTTCTCATCATTTAATTTCTTTGTTGCGTTTGCTACTTCAACAACAGATACATCCGCATTTCCTTTAGCTACAAGTACTTTTGCTTCTGTAATTGCTGTTTTCATATCTGCAAATTGTGCATCACTGTATTTATCAGCTAATGCTTCGTATTCAGTAATTTTAGCTACAAGTGCATCAAAGTCAGCTGTAGCAGCACGATCAACAAGTCCAGTCATCGCTGTTTCTAAACGTAATGTTACATTTAAAATCGTTGCGTCTTCTGTATCCGTAGTAACTAAAAGTGCTTCATCATAAATTTCCTTAAAGTTTGTCCATGATGTTGTTGTCGTTGCCGCTTCTTTATTTGCATCAATTACACCTTTAGCACGAGCAATAACTTCTTGTAATGCATCATAAGCTTCTGAATTTGCTGGTTTTGGTTGTGTCACACGCATTTCTGCTGCTGCTGAATATAAACCAGCACCATAGTTACTTACCACTTGAAGCTTTACATATTTTGCCTCTACTGGGTCAAAACTTGCAAATTGTGTATTACGGTGACCATACCACTTTCCAGTTGTTTGTAATGTATAGTTTGTTCCATCGACTGAAGTATACACTTCATATGCGTTAATTTTTCCGTTAATTCCACTTTGACGTGGTACGTAACGCATTCCATTCACTTCCATTTTTTCATCAAGTTCAAAAATCACATATTGGTCCTCGCGAACTCCATTGCTGTATTGTGAATGCCACATTGTAGTTAAATCATCATCGATTAATTTACTTACACCTTCAGTTACACTTTGTTCTGAACCAGCAGTAACTTTACATACATCAGTTGGAACATCAGGTGATGATGCGCTTTCTTGTTCATCATCGATGTTGAAGTTCATTTCATACTCATCTAAGAATGTATCATTTTTATAGTCTCTTAAACGAATTTGAATTTGTCCGCCATCGAATACATTTACTTGATATCCAACTTGGTTTACTTTACTTCCAAAACTTGAATAGTAGAATGAAGGAACATCTACTTGTGTTCCATATCCATAGTTCACATGTGAAATTAAATCAATACCATTATGAATATGTCCAGTAAACATCACTGCATTTTTATGTTTTTTCAAAATTGCTTTTACTTCTTCAGATTCTTTAATGATATCTTCATCTGCTTGATCATATGTTCCTTTAATCACTTGGTGAATGATGATAAATTGTGGACGTTCTGGATCATCATTTTCACTAAGTTTGCTATCTAACCATTGTAATTGTTCATTAGATAAGGTTGCTTGATCTTTTAAATCTGTTTCAGTTGATAGAGAGATAAAGTGGTATCCATCAATCCATTTATCATAGTAGACACGTCCATCTGTATCTCCCATAATATTCTTATTGTATTTTAAATAACGCGCTTTTGCTTCTTCCCAACCACCAGTTTGCCAACGTACATCATGATTTCCTAAAGTTACGAAACTTTCTGTACCTTGTGGAGTAAAGTTTTCAATAATGTCATAGAATCCTTTAAATTCTGACTCTTTTCCACCATCAGTAAAGTCACCAGGATATAAAACCGCTGTTGATGTTGGGTTTAAGTATTCAATATCTTCAAGTGCATCAATTAAGTTTGCACTATTTTTAGATGTGCGATCAGTTCCTTGAATGTGAGGATCACTAATTACTTCAAAGCTCATTGCTGGAGTTTTAGTTGTTTGGAAACGTTCGTATGCAATATCTAAGTTTGCTACTAAACGATCGATATCTAAACTTCCACCAGCTTCTTTAATTTTAATAACTGATTCAATTGCTGTTTCAAGTTCCGCAATTTTTGTTGCATCTGTTCCATTTGTTTTTGCTTCAGCAACGATTGCTTGATATTTCTTTATTGTACTTTCCAATTTAATAACATCATATTGTTCATTTATCTCAGCTTGTGTTAATAAACGGTTATACATATAAAGCTCATCAATATATCCATTTGCTAATGCATATCGTTTTCTACCATCTGCTCCTAGTACAACATCAAGAACATCAAGACTTCCTTGAGAATCACTAATGTTAGTACTATTAAATTTTTCTCCATCAACATATACAATCATTTCTCCACTACGATCATGATTAACAGCAATATGATGCCAGTTTTGATCGTTGATCATTATATATTTGACTTCTCTGCGACCTGTAACTGAGATATTGGCACGCACTCCATCACTAAATGTTGCAAGTCCCCATCCTTTGTTGTTTCCACTGTCCCAATCTTTATTTCCTAAAATCATGTCATCATCACTACCAGCACTGTTATACCATAGTGAATAAGCAAAATTATTTTCGCCAAACTTTAAACTGTCAGCTTGACCAAAGTTTACATATTGTGTTGCTTCTAATCCGGCATTTTGGATATGAATGGCTTTACCTTTTACACCATCCACAAACTCTGGGCTTCCAACAACAGTTCCATTATTTGCATATCCACTTAAATCTGTGGCAGCTTCATCATCAAATGTTGTATGTAATACAAGCCCAGGCACTACATCAGGTGCAGTTGCACGAACCGCTTCATATGCATCAGGTAAATCTTTTGATAAATCATTTACTTCTTTTACCGTAAGATTGTCTTGACTTAGTTTATCAACCAATACTTTGTACGCTTGTTTTGCATCATTGTCAAATGCTTGATTATCTTTAATTTGCGCAAATTGACTTACGTGTATTTTACGTAGATATGGTAATACATCATCCATATATTGTTCACCAATCTCATCTACACTCATTACACGTTTAAATATACGAAGTTCATCAATAGATGCTTCAGCTAAAGCAAATTTCTTATTTCCATCTGCTCCTAACACAACATCAAAGACATCAAGACTTCCTTGAGATCCACTAATATCTATACTATTAAATTTTTCACCATCTACATATACAACCATTTGTCCAGTACGATCATGATTCACTGCAATATGATGCCAGTTTTGATCATTAATCATTATATTTCGGACTTCTTTACGACCTGTAACTGAAATATTGGCACGCACTCCATTACTAAATGTTGCAAGTCCCCATCCTTTGTTGTCACCACTGTACCAATCTTTATTTCCAAGGATCATATCATCATCACTACCTGCACTGTTGTACCATAGTGAATAAGAGAAGTTTCCTTCACCAAATTGTAAATCTGTTGGTTTACCAAAGTTCACATATTGTGTTGCTGCTGATCCGGCATTTTTAATGTGAATGGCTTTTCCTTTAATACCACTCACAAAATCAGGACTACCTACTAAGGTACCGTTGTTCCCATTTCCCGATTGGTCATCAACTTGTCCTTCAAAGTCTACATATAAGACTTCATCAGTGACTGCTTTTAATAGCACTGCATCAACGCCTGTGATGCAGGTTGTCATACATATACATGTAACAACAAGCGTCATAAAAATTCGTTTCATTATTTTATACATTTTTTTAGCTCCCTGTATTTTACTATTAAGTAAAAGTCCTTTACCTCTCTTACTTAATACAAATAATCATCATCCCAAACACACGAAATTAGTATCCAACCACTTATTAAAAATAAAGACCGAGTGTAAAACTTATACTCACCCGGTCTTTTGTTTGTGCTTATTTAAACAATAAGTCACAGGAGATTAATTATTTAGATTCTTTAATTTCGTGGTCTTTGTATTTTTTACTTCCGAAGACACCTAGTCCCATAAGTGCTAATGCAAGTAGTCCATATAGACCTGTTACATCTGTTGTATCACCTGAGTTTACACTTCCATCAGGTGCCACACTTGGATTACCGATAACACCATTTCCATTATCGCCAGGTTTTGGCGTATTTACATCATCTCCACCAGGAGTTGTTGTAATTGGAGTTAATGCATCTACTGCTCTTTGTAGTCCAGCTAATGCTGTATCAACATCTTCTTGTGATACTTCAGGATCATTTGCTACGTTTGAAGCATGTGTTAATGCATTTTTTACACCCATTACTGAGCTAGCAGTGTAACCATCAAGGTTCATTGCTTCCACTTTTTCCATTAACGCACGTAAGGCTGCAGTATCAGCTCTTAATCTTGCTTTCATACGTACACTCATTAATGCTTTTGTTGCATCATCTAGTTCTTGTTGTGTTGTTGCACTAGCTAGTGCTGCTTTTGCAACATCAATTGCACTTGGTAAGTTTTTAATTGAACTAGGAACATAACGGTCACTAGCCGCTACGATTGTTTCACTTAGTGCAATTTCATTGATAAGTGCTGTTTTATTCAATACTGCTTCACGTTCAAGGTTTGCAATTGCATCATAGATTGCTTGTGTTGCATCCGTAACTTCTGTAGTTGTTGCATCATCATTAGCTGCTACAATTTCACCAGCAGCAATTGCATCTTGTAATGCTTGATAACTGTCTGCAGTATATCCATCTACTTCAACATCTTTAGCAGTGTCAATAATTGCTTCTAGATCACTCTTATTTACGATTTCCCATAATTGTTCTACAGCTGCATTGATATCTTTCATTGCTTTTTCCATAGCAGCAACATCTTTGCTTTCTGCATCAAGTAATGCTTGACCTGCAGCAATTGCATCTGTAAGTTGTGTGATCTTACCTGGACGGATATTGGTTGCTTCAGCAAGTTGTTCTCCCGCTAATTCAACGACCATCGCTAATGTACTACGCATTGCATAAACATCAGATAATTCACCTAATGCTAATTCTTCATTTACTAACGCTAATAACATAGCAGTAGCTTCTGTTGAACTAATATCTGCATCACCTTTGGCAATCAATGCTTTTGCATCTGCAAGTAATGCTTTCATAGTTGCAAAGTCACTTGCAGTGTATGTACTTTCTAGATCAGCACATTTTGCAACTTTGTCTTTTAAGCTAGCAAGTGCTACGCTTGAAGCACGACGAGTTAAGGCAGTTTTTGCTGCTTCTAAATCAGTAATTGCTGCTTTAATATCTGCTTTTGATGATGTATCTGTAAGTGCATTAGCTACATCATATGCAGCCATTAAGTCACTCCAAGTACTTGATGTGTAGTCATCTTCATTCAAGTTATCTACTTCATCAAGAATTGCTTGTACATCAGCAAGTGTTGCACCTTCTTTACCAAACATTGTTAGTTCAGCAATCGATGCATAGCGATTTGCTTGATCTGCAGAACTTCCTACAGATTCAATAGCAACAAATTTCACATAACGTGCTTCCACTGTATCAAATTTAATTTCCTTTGCTTTTGCACGGTCAATCAATCCATCAGCATCAGCATCAAAGAATCCTTCAACAACTGGATAGAAATCTAAATCATCAATTGTTAAGTTATCTCCTGGTGTTGTACTAACTTCTACACGATAGTGTGTAACTCCACCATTTTTACTGTTTTGGCGTGCTAACATATTAATTTGTTCCAAGTTATATGTATCACCTAAATCTACTACAATATATTGAGGTAATTTGTAACTAGAACTATAGTTAGAATGCCAGAATGTATCAATATCACCATCGAATGCTAAATCACCATGTTCTTTTTCTGCAGAAGTAAAACTTGTTTCATAGAATAATTCTGCATTTGATAAATCAATTACATTTGTGCTTGATTCTTGTTGTGAATTTGAACCTTTAAATTCAATTGCTTTTAATGTATTTGCAATTTGAATTGTAATGTTGTTAATTTCACTTTGACTTGCATCATTTGCTAATAATTCTTTTGCTTGATCAACAAGAACTTTTACAGCATTATATGAGTCTGTTGTATATAGTTGAGGAGCTAAAACTTCAAATTGGTCGATAACTTTTTGTAGTTCAGTTGCATCAACACCTTTTACTACATTTAATGTATGTTGTACATTAAAGCTTCCATCTTCACTCGTTGCCGTTAATGTTACGGTTCCTTCTTTAAGTGCTTCTAATACGAATGCATAGTGATCACCAAGAGGTACTTTATTTACACGAACTGTGTCAACATCACTACTTGTAATTGTATATAGAGGATTTGAAGCATTGTTAGGTGCAACTACAGCAGAAATTTCTGTAAGTGCTCCTACATTCATTTGCGTAACTGCATCATCTGCAAATGCAATTCCTGTAGCTTTTACAGTTGCATCACTTACGATTTCAATTTCGTAAATTGATAACATACGGTTTTCAACAGTTCCTGTTGTTGTTCCTGTTGCACTACCAGTACTTTCCATTGGTGTAATGACAATACGATCAATTTTTGTTGCTTCTGTTGGAATGCTGAATGTAATTGCTGTTGATTCTGGATTTGTGATTGTTCCTAAATCGTAGGCTGTATCTCCATCATAAGCTACTGCTTTAATTTTCTTAATTGACCCATTTCCACTTGCACGGTTATGCACCACGACTTTGGAAACTGGTTCAGCATTATTTAAAGTAAATTCCATATCTGTAGGTAACATAACTTCTGCTTTAATGTCATCATTTCCGTAGTACCATTTAAATTCAGCTAACGTTCCTGATGTATTTCCATCAAACAAAATTGATTTCCAATTTGATTGTTGCCACAAGTCAGAACCAGGAATATCTGAACCAGTTGCATTTGAGAATTTAATTGATTTAATATCACTTTCTTTTAATGCATTTATTGTTTCAGGCACTTGAGGTGTTTGACTATCATCAATTTTAGCATCTACTGTTGCCAAATCTTGTCCAACAAGTTGCGCACGTGACATTACTTTATCCCATGTGAAATCTGCAGTTGCTGTAAAACTAAATGTTGCAACCGTGCCAGATCCATTTAATAAATCTTGTTGCCCAACATTCGTGAATGCAATATAGTTATCCACTGAGTTGTCAGTGTGTGTTCTAACTTTTGAGAAATTACGCATCGCAATACTTGCTACACTAGGTTGTGCAGCTTGTGGCATTCCCATAAGACTTGTATCTACTGGAACTTCAACAAAGAATGAGTTTACATTCTTTAATCCAATTCCGTACACATCAACAGTTACTGTGTCTCCTGCTTTAATATCTGTTTTTGATGGTACTAACATCAGTTTTCCATCAACTCCAGCTTTTGCATTTGTAACTGGTGTTCCTAGCATTCTAGCAACAAATGATAAGTCGTAACCATCAATGATATCATTATCATTCAAGTTTCCTAGTGCAGCAACATAATCCCAATCAGAATCTGTTGTGTTTAATCCGATATAGTTTTCAAAGAATACTAAATCTCCGTCTTCTAAGTCACCAGAGTTGTTTACATCTCCTACTACCCAAGAACCAGTACCTTCTACTTTGTAAGGCATTAATTCTGAAGCTGAGAAAAATCCTCCTGATGATGACAAAATACTAATTTTTAAATAACGCAATTTTTTATTATTTAATGGAATTTCTTTAACATCGTCAACTTCCATGCTTGAACTATATGTCCAAGCTTCATTTGCATTACCATCCCATACTTTTTCATAAGTTACACCATCAATTGAACCATATAAATCCATGCGTTTAACAGTTCCGTTTCCTTTGCTGTCCATACGTGGTTGATATGTGAACTTGTCCATTGTATATGCAGCACCCATATCAATTGTCATTTGTTGGTCTGTAGTAACTGCATTTGTTGAGTGGAAGTATGTTCCTGCATCAAAGTCAAATGCATTTTCCAAGTTACCCCAACCTGAACCATATGTCCAAGTTACGTCTAAGTCACGGATAACATTGCGGTAGCGGTCAACATTCGTGCGAACTGTTGCTTCATCACTCCATTCAGAGTATCTATTATCGATTCTTGAACGAACGCGGAATGTGTAGTCAGTATCGTAATCTAAATTTAATAATTCATATCTTGCTTCAGGAATGTTTACATAAACAGCACCGAAAATTTCAACATCGTATGTTGTTGCACCAGCAACATCATCCCATACGGCTGTAAATGATAAATCTTCAACGTTTTCCCCACGAATGTTAGTTGGTACAGTCAACGTTTGATCTAATACATCTTTTTCTAAGCCTTGGTCATTTGCAAATCCATTAACAACAACTGTGTAGTCGTAATTGTTGATGTTAACTTTTTCTGTTGATTTTACATATAACTTAGGTGCTGTAGTTATATCAGTGTTTTCGTAAGTTGAACCAGCAGATGCAAATTCTTTTATGAACATACTTGGATTTTCATCATAGAAATATACATTTCCAGTAGCAGTTTCATATGCTTCTTTTGAATCAACACTAGTGAATGTTACATCACTACCAGCTACATTTCCAGTTACACTTGTAGGTGCTTTAGATACATTAACAATATATTCATTAGAACGTGCATCTATCATACCTGTGTATGTACCTTTAGTTTTTGCTGTTTTTAAAGTTGCAACATCTCCAGCTACACTACTTGTGATTTTTGTTGTTGTTCCTGCTCCACCTAAAGTGATTCCATCATCTTCGTATACTTCAAATTCAGTATCTCCTGATGGGTAGAATTCAGCACGGCGAATGGAACGGTCAAGTCCATCTGTATTTGTTGCACTCTTAGCAACAGGGTTATTGTTTTCTTCATACATTGGAATAATTGCACCATTTCTTACAAATACTGGTAATTTCCAAATTGGAGCATCAAAGTTATTAATAATGCGTCCACCTTCGTATTGTTCACCTGTAAAGTAATCAATCCATACATCGCTTGTACCAGGTAAATAGATATCATTACGAATATCATTTCCTGATGCATCACTTGCTGTATCTTGATAAATCGGTGCGATTACAAAATTATCACCCCACATGTATTGATATTGTGTTTTATCACTATATGTATAAGCATTTGGATCTTCAAGGAACATTGCACGAATCATTGGCAATCCTTTGTTCACTGTAGCTTCATGTGAAATTGTATTGTTGTAAGGCATCAACATCGCTTTTAATTTCAAGTATGCACGGTTAATTGATGTTCCATCTTCACCCAATGCATATGGTGATTTTTGGTTTGATCCCCAACCATCCATATCTAACATGTATGTTGTAAATGCTTTCCATTGGAAATCACGTGTCCAAACGGTTTTGTTTTTTCCACCGAAGATTCCATCCATATCACTTCCAACATTTGGTTGACCTGATAGGGCAGTTCCAATATAAGTTGGAATATGGAAACGGATATATTCCCATTGTCCTCCGTATTGGTCACCTGTCCAAATACCAGCATATCGTTGTGTTCCAGCCCATCCATCAAGTGAAACAATGTTTGCTTTGGAACCAGAGTTAGATGTAATTGCATCATATGCAACACTTATTCCATTTAGAGCCATAGAGTATCCAGCTCCAACCCAAGCAACGTCAGTTTTTACGGCAACTACGCCAGCATCTACTTCTTTGTAGATATCACGTTCACCTTTTTGTGGGTTGTTTGAATCTTTTGGCCATAAATTCGATTGTGTCCATAGTCCAGTACGAACACCACTTGCTAACGAATTATCTGCAAATTCTCCTAAATTGCTAACATCTTCATCAAGTGTTGTACCTTGACCGTATCCACATCCATATCCATCATTTGGTAAAAACCAACCTAATGGCATATCGTTGTCTTTATGGTCTCTAATAATTTGTTCTGCTGTTGTTTCTGCAGATCCATTTAATGTTTCTTTGACACTACCTGTTTTTTCTTCTTTGTACCATTTGCTACCAAGTTTTATTGCACCACTTGTACCTTCAGATACTTCTGTCCAGTAATCTCGGTTATAACAGTTTAAGTGTCCTAAATATGAAGCATATTCTGGCAATTCCACTGCAGCTCCTGTTAAGTCATAATATCCACTTAACAACTCTTGTGGTGTATCACCAACAAAATAATATGCATCATAGCGCTTTTCATCGTGTTTAGTTGTGATTACATTTTGTCCAGTTGAATCAAAATCATATGATCCTGGCTTCCATGTATTACGCACAACTCCATATCCTTTCGTAGACCAATAGAATGGGTTTGGACTTGCTACTCCTTTGTCTACCCAGTTATTTGTGTTTTTTACTGCAATCACTTGCCCTTTATGCGAGAAGCGACCATTTTGTGTCCCACCACCATAGTAAAATTCATCAGCCGAAGTTTTCAAAGTTTGGTATGTACTTCCTTTTTTATAACGTAAAGGTTGTGCTTCTTCCCAAACAATCTCCCCATTCGTCTTCGTTAGTTTCATTATTGAAGTTTCTTTGTTGATCTCTAATACTAACGCATCCGTTTTGATTTGAATCGTTGTATCGTTTTCAACAAGTGTAGGTTCTACATTATTTTTAGCATAGAACGCATCATCTGAAGCAACAGTAATTGTTGCTTTATGGTCACTTGAATTTGGTGTTGGATATTCACTGAACTCCTCACCATCAGGTGCCATATACAATCTGAATAAATCTTTATCCAAGAATGTAAATCTAATTTTCTCACCAGATTGTAATACTAAATCTACTTTATTTTTGTTTTGATTGACTGTTTTTACACTTCCGATAAACGTGTACCCTTCCGTATCTGTCGCAGTTGCTTGAATTCCTTCCTTAGCAAGTACGTTGATTGGTAAAGATGCAAATCCACCTAACGTGATTGAGGCAGCCAATGAGACTATTTTTATCTTTTTTGTTATATTATTCATTCTTTCCCTCTTCTCATATTATTCATAAGAATATCAAACGATTAACTAATAAATGTGTTTAAAAAAACATCGTTACTGTCCGAAACACACCACTCCTTTCACTTCAAAATTTATAGATAGCCTGTCTCAATTTTCCATCTATTCATTTGAAAGCCCTTACACTACAAGCACATTATTACACCAAATTTTTAGAAAAGATTTAGAATTTTTAACATCTACTTTATCTTTTTTGGTATTATTTAGTTTATAATACATAACTATTACATCGTTTTTTGTCGGAATTCAGTCATAAAAACACTAAAAAAACAACCATAAAACAGTGAAAATTGTTAAAATAACGTTCTCTGCTATATAGTTGTTTATTGATTTTTTCTATCTTTTCTTATTCAAAGTCCAAGTCGCATGAATACCCTTGATTTGTTAAATCTTGCGTAACATTATCAATATTCAATTGATTATCTTGAATCCATGCTTCATATGTTGGATACTTTTTCACCATATCTTCAATATCAAGATTTTCACCATCGATTGTCAGTTGAAAATATTCTGCATCCGTTTCATCACGAACAAGTGCTTCTAAACCTTCAATAGAAGTTAGTTCACTTGCCTTCATTCCAAGATCTTTACGAATATTGACACTAAATGGTTCGTTATCAAGATTGGTGTATGCATCTTCAGCTTTCAAGGAAAGTACTAGATACTTTTCCTTATGGTATTCCATTGTATACGTACTTTTATATTGAATACCATCGATATTCGTACTTAATGTACACACCGCTGTTGTATCAGGTTTTGGTAAACTAGTACAAGCTACGCAACTTAGTGCAAGCAGTATCGTACTACATGCTGTTAGGATTTTTTTCATTTACTTACCCCACTTTCTTTCAATAGTGTTTTATAAGCTTCTAATGTTGGTTCTTCTTCACTTGAATCAAGTGTTGCTACAATTTCACCTTTACTTACCACATAAATTGTTGGTGTCGTTTGAAAACCAGAAAAATGCTCTTTCATCATTTCTAAGTTCTCGGATTCACTTCTTTCTTCTTTGTCGAGTGTTACATCATATAATGTCAATCCAACCTCTGTAGTATATGCATCTGTTTGCGAGAAGAAACTCATACAAGAACCACAGTACGTCTGTGAGAAGATCACTACAAAACTGTCCTCATCTTCTACCATTTGGTTTACTTCATTTAATGTAATACCTACAACTTCTCCTTTGTTTGGCTGTAATTCTATTGCAACATCTTCTGTTTTCTTTGTCGTACATGCAACTAGGCATAGTGCGATTAATAATAAATAGATTTTCTTCATACTCAAAGAATATCACAAAATGCATAAGAAAGAATTGCACTAACTGTTGAATAATTTACATTTTTCAACAATGGAAAACTCGAGCACCAATAATCGACGCTCGAGTTTCTTTATAATGTTACTTGTCTAATTTGTGATCTTTGAATTTCTTTCTTCCAAAGAGTGCAATACCAGCAAGTGCCATTGTTAATAATCCATATAGTGATGTTGTATTTGTTCTGTCTCCAGAATCTACATCACCTGCATCATTTCCTGGAGTGTTTGTGTTTCCTCCTGGTGTTGTTCCACTACCATTGTTTTCACCATCTCCACCTGGATTTGGTGTAATTGCAGCTAAATCATTAACTGCTTTTTGTAGTCCTTGTACAGCTGTATCTACTTCTGTTTGTGTTGCATTTGTATTTTCAAGAACGCTTGTTGCATATGCCAACGCTCTTTGTAATCCTTCAACTGAACTTTCTGTATATCCACTTAGGTTTAGTGCTTTTACTTGTTCAATAAGCGATTTTAACGCACTTGTATCTGCTTTTAATTTTGCTTGTAAACGAACCGTTTGAAGTGCAGTAGTTGCATCATCAAGTTCAGTTTGTTGCGTTGCACTAGCCAATACTGTTTTTGCTTGATCTACTGCTGCTTGTAGTCCAGCAATTGAGTTTGGCATATATGCCTCACTTGTTGCTAGAATTGTTTCACTAAGCGCAATCTCATTTTCAAGTGCACTTGTATCAAGTACCACACGAGCTTCTAAGTTTTCTACTGCATCATATAGTGCTTTGTATGCATCTTCAATACTTACTTGTACTTTTGCTTCATCAGCAAGTACGGTTTCAGCTTGTTCAATTGCTTTCTGTAATACATCATAGCTTTCTTCTGTGTAGTAATCTGCGCTTATTAATTTAGCAAGAGCTAATGTTTCTTCAAGTTTAGCACGGTCAATTACTTCTTCATCACCCATTACCGCAACTTTAATATCACCAATGAGTGTCATCATTGTATCAGTATCTTCACTACTTGAGGCAAGTAACTCTTCTGCTTCAGCAATTAGTTCACTTAGTGATCCTGCACGTTGTACCGTACCTGCTTGTTCATCTTTAGCCACATCAACTACAAGTCCTAACATATCACGAACAACACTTGCATCATTTACGTTAGTTGTACGTGCATCTACTATATCAAATAGTACTTGTAATACCTTTGTTGATGATGTTTCTTGATCGTCTTGCGCTAATAAGGTCTCTGCCTTTTCTAATAATTCAGATAATGAAGATGTTGCATTTACATCATTTTTATTCATGTTTTCTTTACATGATTCAACAAGCGTCTCTAATGTTGTTAAGGCAACTTTAGATGCAACTTTATCTAAACCTTCTTGAGCAATTTTTAATATAGAAAGTGCAGATTGAATTTCTTCGATACTTGCATCACTTTCTACTGTTTTAGCAAGTGCAAGTGCATCAACTAAATTGCTCCATGAACTAGTCGTATATGTACCATCATTACCAGCATCAACAACTGTATTTACTTCACTGATTGCTTGTTCTAAATCCGCATAACATACTGGTGCTGTACCATAGATTGATAATTCTGCAATTGAAGCGTATTTGTTTGCTTGATCTTCAGAACTACCAATAGATTCTAAAGCGATGAATTTCACATAACGCGCTTTTACTTGATCAAACTTGATTTCTTTTGCAATTGCACGATCAATCAATCCATCTTTATCAGTGGCAAAACGACCTTCTACAACTTGATAGAAATCTAAATCATCAATTGTTAGATTATCACCAGTTGTTGTACTTACTTCAACACGGTAATGAGAAATTGCCCCATTTTTGCTGTTTTGACGAGCTAGCATATCAACTTGTTCAAGCGTATATTCTTTACCTAAATCAACAACAATGTATTGAGGAAGTGTATAACCTGAACCATAGTTTGAATGCCAGTATGTGTTTATATCGCCATCAAATGCTAAATCCCCGTGCTCTTTTTCTGCTGAAGAAAAACTTGTTTCATAGAACAGTGTTGCATTACTTAAATCAATTAGGTTTGTACTTGATGGTTGATCCTCATTTGAACCAATAAGTTCAAGAGTTTTCATAGCATTTACGATTTGAATCGTTAATGCGTTAACTTCAGCTTGACTTGGATTGTTAGCTAACAATTCTTTTGCTTGATCAACAAACACTTTTACACTATTGTATGAAGCTGTTGTATACAGTTGTGGTGCAAGTGCATCAAACACTTCAATTTGTTTAAGAATTTCTGATGTGTCAACACCTGGAATCACTTGAACTTCACGAGTTGCTGTAAACGCTCCATCAACACTTGTTGCTGTTAGTGTTACACTTCCTTCTTTGATTGCGCGTAATACATATGCATAGCTGTTTGCTAATGGTATTTTTTCTACACGCACAGTTTCTGGATCACTACTTGTAATTTCATACAATCCATTGGATACAGTTGTTGGTAATACTGTTGCTGAAATATCAGCTGTTGAACCGATATACATTGATGTTAATGCATCTTCGGCAAATTCGATACCAGTTGCTGGAACAGTCGCATCACTAATCATTTCAATTTCATATAGCGATAGCATACGGTTGGTTTCCTCTCCGACATTTACACCTTCTGCGATTCCTGCAGTTTCTAGTGGTGTAATCACAATACGATCAACACTTGTTGCTTTCTCAGGAATTGCGAATGTTAATTTTGAAATGCTTTCTGCATTTTCAATGATTCCCAAGTCATACTCTTTATCACCTTCATATGCTTTCGCTTGAATTTTCTTGATTGTTCCATTGCTTGATTTTCGATTGTACACTGTAATTTGTTTTACTGGTTGTGCTTTATCAAGCGTGAATTCCATATCTAAAGGAACTTTTACATATTCTGCGATACTTGTAGGTCCAGTAAACCATTTGAATTCAGCAAGACTTCCATTTGTATCACCATCAAAGAATAGTTCTTCCCAGTTACTTTGTTGCCACAAGTCATCACCAGGAATATTTGATTTCACATCATTTGAGAATGTGATTGATGCAAAATCTTCAGCATCTAACACATTCACTGAATCTGGTAATTGTGGTGTTTGACTATCATCAACTAGTGCATCAACCTTACTTAAATCTTGCCCTACAAGAATTGCTCTTGCTAAACTTTGATTCCATGTAAAATCTGCATTAGCTGTGAACGTGAATGTAGCTACATTTGTTGAACCATTAATAAGTTCTTGTTGCCCAACATTAGAGAAAACTACATAATTGTCAACTGAATGATCCGAGTGTTCTCTAATTTTCGAGAAGTTTTTCATCGCAAGTGTTGCTACACTAGGTTGACCTGGTTTATCAATTGTAAGTAGACTTTGATCAACTGCAAATTCAACGGAGAATGCATTTACATTTTTCAAGCCAATTCCATATACATCAACACTAACCGTATCACCCTTTTTAATATTTGTACTTGATGGCATTAACATAAGTTTTCCATCAACACCTTGTGCTGGTTTTGTAATTGGTGTACCAACTTGCTTGCTAACAAATGATAAATCTGATGCATCAATAATGTCGTTGCCATCAAAGTTTCCTAAGTTTGATACGTATTCCCAATCTTTATCTACAGTTGTTAATCCAATGTAGTTTTCATAAAATGTTAAATCATTTTCATCAACTGCTCCAGAGTTATTTACATCTCCTACAAGTTGACCATCAGTACCTTCAACTTTGTATGGTTGAAGTTCTGAAGCTGAGAACATTCCACCTTTTGATTCAAGAACACTTAGTTTCAAGAAACGTATCTTTTTATTGTTTAATGGAATTTCTTTAATATCTTCATCGTCCATGCTTGTACTGTATGTCCAAGCATCATTTGCATTACCATCCCATACTTTTTCGTATGTCACACCATCTAATGATGCATATACATCCATGCGTAAGACAGTTCCGTTTCCTTTGTTGTCCATACGTGGCTGGTATGTGAATTTGTCCATGGTGTAGGCTTCACCCATATCTAAAACCATCATTTGTTCAGGTGTAACCGCACTTGTTGAGTGGAACATTGTACCTTGATCAAAATCGAAGGCATTTTTCACATCTCCCCAACTAGCTCCATACTCCCAAGTTACATCAATATCACGAACAACATTGCGGTAACGATCCACGTTTGTACGAATGGTTGCTACTTCACTCCATGGTGAATATCTATTTCCAATTCTTGCACGAACGCGTAAATTGTAGTCTGTATCATATGTTAAGTTTGTTGCTTCATATTTTGCTGAAGGGAAATCTACATATACTCCATCAAAGATTTCAACATCATATCCCGTTGCTCCTTCAACTTCATCCCATGTAGCAGTAAATGAAACATCTGTAATGTCTTCCCCTTGAATATTAGTTGGAGCTGCAATACTTTCATCCAACTCATCTTTTTGAAGTCCTTGATCATTTGCAAATCCATCAACTACAACTGTGTAATCATAGTTGTGAATACTTACTTTCTCAGTTGATTTTACATATAACTTTGGTGCTGTTGTTTCATCAGTATTTTCGTAAGTAGAACCTTCTGAAGCAAACTCTTTCACAAAAATACTTGGGTTTTCATCATAGAAGTATACATTTCCTGTAGCAGAATCATATGCTTCTTTTGAATCAACACTAGTGAAAGTCACATCCTTACCCGCAACATTTCCAGTTACACCTTTAGGTGCTTGTGAAACATTTACGATAAATTCGTTAGAACGTTCATCGATCATTCCTTCATATGTACCTTCAGTTTTATTTGCTTTTAGTGTTGCCACATCACCATCTACTTTACTTGTTAGTAGTGTAGTTGAACCAGCACCACCTAAAGTGATTCCATCATCTTCATATACTTCGAATTCTGTATTTCCGTATGGATAGAATTCTGCGCGACGAATGGAACGATCCAATCCATCTGTGTTTGTATCACTTTTTGCAACTGGGTTGTTATTTTCAGCATACATTGGAATGATTGCACCATTTCTTACGAATAGTGGTAATTTCCAAATTGGAGCATCAAAGTTATTAATAATGCGTCCACCTTCATATTGTTTACCTGTGAAGTAATCAATCCATACATCACTTGTTCCTGGCAGATAAATTTCATTACGAATATCATTTCCATTTTCATCCGCATTTGTATTTTGATAAATTGGTGCAACGACAAAGTTATCACCCCACATATATTGGTATTGTGTTTTATCACTATACGTGTATTTATTTGCCTCTTCTAAGAACATCGCACGAATCATTGGTAAACCTTTGTTTGCTGTTGCTTCGTGAGAAATTGTGTTGTTGTACGGCATTAACATTGCTTTTAATTTTAAGTATGAACGGTTAATTGATGTACCATCTTCACCTAAAGCCCATGGTGATTTTTGGTTTGATCCCCAACCATCCATGTCTAACATGTATGTTGTAAATGCTTTCCATTGGAAATCACGTGTCCAAATCGTTGGATTTTTTCCACCGAAGATTCCATCCATATCACTTCCGACATTTGGTTGTCCTGATAATGCAGTACCTACATAAGTTGGAATGTGGAAACGAATGTATTCCCATTGTCCTCCTGATTGATCACCTGTCCAAATACCTGCATAACGTTGTGTTCCAGCCCAACCATCTAATGAAACGATGTTTGCTTTTGATCCAGATTTGCTTGTAATCGCATCGTATGCAACGCTTACTCCATTTAGAGCCATAGAGTATCCTGCACCTACCCATGCAACATCGGTTTTTACAGCGACAACTCCCGCTTCTACTTCTTTGTAGATATCACGGTCACCCTTCACTGGGTTGTTTTCATCAACTGGCCATAAGTTTGACTGTGTCCATAAACCCGTGTGGATACCACTATCGATTGCATTGTCTGCAAACTCTTTTAAGTTCTCCACGTCTCCATCAAGGCTTGTTGTTTGACCATATCCACAACCATATCCATCATTTGGTAAAAACCAACCAAGTGGCATATCATTATCTTTATGATCTTGTATAATTTGTTCTGCTGTTGTTTCAGCAGATCCATTTAATGTTTCTTTTACACTTCCATCTGTTTCATTTGAACTTTCTTTGTACCATTTGCTACCAAGCTTAACAGCTCCACTTGTTCCTTCTGGAACTTCTTTCCAGTAGTCACGGTTGTAACAGTTTAAGTGTCCTAAATATGAAGCATATTCAGGTAATTCTGCTGGAGATCCAGTTAAATCATAATACCCTTCTAATATTTGTTCAGGTGAATCCCCAACAAAATAATATGCATCATATCGTTGTTCATTGTGTTTTGTTGTAATTGTGGAAGTTCCTTGTGAATCAAAATCATAAGTTCCTGGTTTCCACGTATTACGAACTACACCATATCCTTTCGTAGACCAATAGAATGGGTTTGGACTTGCAACTCCTTTGTCCACCCAGTTATTTGTATTCTTTACTTCAATCACTTCACCCTTATGTGAAAAGCGACCATTTTGTGTCCCACCACCAAAGTAATACTCATCTTCTGAAGTTTTTAATGTTTGGTACGTACTACCGTTTTTATAACGTAACGGTTCAGCTTCTTCCCAAACAATCTCCCCATCAGCCTTCGTTAATTTCATAATTGAATTTTCTTTGTTAATTTCTAATGTTAACGATTCTGTCTTAATTTGAATCGTCGTATCATTTTCGATCACAGTTGGTTCTACTTTATTTTTTTCATAGAACGCATCATCTGAAGCAACTGTAATTGTTGCTTTGTGATCACTTGAGTTTGGTGTCGGATATTCTTTAAAATCCTCACCAACAGGTGCCATATATAATCTAAATAGATCATTGCTTAAAAATGTAAAACGTATTTTCTCACCTTCAACAAGTTCCAAGTCAACCTTATTTTTATCTTTTGACAATGAACTTACACCACTAATAAAAGTATACCCCTCGTTATCCGATGCAACTGCTTGAATAGATTCTTTCGCATTCACATGTACCGGTAAAGAAGTCAATCCACCTAATACCATTGATGCAGTAAGTGAGACCATTCCAAGTTTCTTTACTATATGTTTCATTTTATTCCTCTTTTTATATTTTCACTTCACAATTGTTGCCCCTTTATTCACACTTGTGTCATTACTCATGTTGCGCTATAATCATCCCTCCTAGTTTATGTATAGTAACCTGTCTCAAGTAGATACACTTACAAGTGTAAGTGCTTTCACTACCATGCACATTATATGACTATAAAATATAACCGTATTTAGATTTTTTAACATTCCGTTTGTAGTTTTTAATTAATTATATTATTGAATTATTTAAAAATATTGTTTATTTGTAAGAATCATGAAATAAACTCACCGTAGCTTCACACAAATCATGCGAAAAGACGATCTATCATCTGATAAATCGCCCATTTCTTAATTAGTAACACAATCAATATTTACTTTGAATTTCTATACTTCTTTTTTCCTATAATCGCAATCGTTCCTAGTGTGATTATTAATAACGCAATCATAATGTTTACGTTTGTTGCATCACCAGAATCTACATCTTTTGATGGGTTTGTAACCGTTGTATTGGTATTTCCACCACCATTATCATGTGGCTTATTATCACCATCTGTTGGTTTGTCAGGATCAATAGGTTTTGGATCTGTTGGTTTAACTTCTAAATTATCAATTGCTGTTTGTAATTTAGTAATGACTTCTTGTACCTGAGATGCTGTAGCATTCTTATCATCAAAGATTTTTTGAGCTTCTGCATATGCAAGTTCAAACACATAGTAAGTCTCTAATGTATATTCGCTTGAATTCACATATTTTTTTGCCTCGGTCAATAGTGTATCTAATGCATCTTTATCCACTGGTAAATCAATAACAACCAAATCTCTAATTGCTGTTTTTAAACTATCTGTCATAGTATCAAGTTCACTTTGATTTATACTTACTTGTGCAAGTAAATCTTCTGCTTCTTTGCATAATACAAGTAATTTATTCCAAGATTCTAATGTATAATCTTCACCATTCAGCAATTGAACTTCTCGAATTTGGTCTATCAATGATTGACGATTTAATACACTTAAGTTATCAATTGCATCTTTTAGGATCGTTACCATTTCATCAATTTCATTTTGATTTAAGCTGACTTTATTATAAACAGCATTAGCAAGTTCTACTTTTTCTTGAAGTACTTTCCATGAATCTTTCGAATACGTTGATTCGACTAGTTCATTAATTTCATTCAATGTATTTCCTAATTCTTCACGATTAAGATTTACTTTTTGCGTAATTGCATTTAATAAATTTGTCGTTGCTAATTCTATCTCATCCATTGATGTGCTCGTCTTATTGATTTCTATTGCAATTGCTAATGTATCTTCAATTGCCTTCCATGAGTCTTTTGTATAGTCTTTTTCATTTAAGCTACTTGCTAAAGCAATTGCTTCAATTAACGCATCTTTATTGTACGTTACAATTTCATCCTTAAACACTTGAATTGCTGTTTCTAGTGCTGTAGTTATTTCATCAATTTCTGTAGCAGTTTTTGTTTCATCAAATTCTTTTTCCGCTTTAGAAATTGCATCAACTAGTGTATCCATCGTTTCTTTTGATACATTTCCAACATTTGCCCCTACTGTTGTGTTGTCTTTTAAACTTTGGGCAATTGCAAGTTGTGCTTTGTATTGTCCAATACTATCTAATTTGGCAATTGCTTCGATTTTGATATTTCTTAACGTTTTAGTTGCTTCATCTAGTTGACTTTGCTTTACAACTTTTTCATCATAAACTGCTTTTGCATTTGTATATGCCAATTGAAGTGCTTCATCATTTTTCAGTTCATCTGTTTTTAATAATGCTTTTACTTCTATTAATTCAACAAGTAAAGTTGTGCGATCAATTGTCACATACGATTTTAAGAATGTCGCATATGCATCTTTCAGTGTTTGCATATGTGTATTTACTTCTGCAGTGTTTAATGAACCAGTTAACGCATCTTTAATCGTCGCTATGATTCCATCTAATGCGTCTTTTGCTTGTACTGAATAATTTCCAGAATATTCACCAACTGTAACTTCAGATAAAGCTTTCACAATTGTATTTACATATGTTTCTAATTCTTGATTTGCATCCATTTTGTATAAGTTAAAATCATGCAATTCAACAGTTTCATTTAAAAGGGTTAAACGTACTTTATTTGTAAGAACTGGACTGAAACGAGATACATGTTTTTTACTTACAGCAATATTGTTTGATTCATCATCAAGCATATTCCATGTCTCTGTTTTCGCATTACTTGCATACTCAACTTTGTATTGAAGCGCCGTCGTTGCATCTTTATATAATTCATAAGCATAGATATCAACTGGTTTTTCAAATGTAAATGTCAATTGCTTTTCACCTGCATCATTGAAACTTACAAATGTGTTGTAATCATTATCAACAAGTTTATCTTTATCCAGATCACTTAACGTAATATTTGAATCAATGCTTGCATTTTGCGACATGCTTGTTGGTTTTGTAAATGCTTTGATTTCTGCCAATGCTGGTGAAGCTAAATAGAAATTTCCACCAGGCGCACGTCCTTCAATCACAACATGTATTTTACTTCCCTTAAGGCTTGTTGGAATACTATACATAGCATCTAAATCATCAGTGTTATCAAGTTTATCTAGAATTGTTGTTTTCTTTCCACTTTCATCTTCTACTTCAACTTTGAACTTGAAGCGAATTCCTGCTTTTTCAAAATACACTTTAACTTCATTAATATCTTGTTGTTTTCCTAAATCAACTGTAAATGTAGTTGGGAATACATCCGTTCCAATATTTTCCAAATCTCCAATATCGTCATTTGTAAGACGACTTGTTTCATACGTTTTTTGTGAGTTACTAACAATACCCGTTTTTCCTGCTGCGATATTATCGCTTGTAAATGTAATTTCTTTTTCTTGTAAAATTCTTACTTCTGCCAATGCTGGCCATGCTCCAGGAAAGTCTCCGCCAGACGCCTTACCATTGATTTCAACAATTACTTTTTTTACATTTGCATGAACTCCAATTTTATACATATGATCTAAGTCATCTGTATTCTCACTCATATCTTGTACAACTGTACGATTTCCATTTCCATCTTCAACACTCACTTTGTATTTAAAGCGAAGTCCTCTTTTTTCAAAGAATAATTCAACAATATCTACTCGTTCTTCTTCACTTAAGTCAAATGTTAATGTAATTGGATATGATTCGCCATTATTAACCCATAAGGTATCAAGCTTGTCATCGATTAATTTATCCGGACCTTTGCCACCTTGAGAATTTTTATTTGATGTAGCAGTTGATGTAAGTGCTAAGTTTACATAATCGATTTTTGGTTGCGCTTTTCCATAAACAATAAGTTCTGTTACTTCTGGAATAATTGTCGTATCACTTGTTGAGAATGTAAAACGAACTTGACTTCCAATTCCACGATAATCAATTAAAGTTTGGCTTGTCATCAACTCATCACTTTGACTTGCAACTATCGTCCACTGTCCATCTTTTAATACTTCAACCGTATATGCATACGGGAATCCTCCAGCTAGTTGTGGTAAAGAAATCTCCATTCCATCAATACTTGACTCTGCTTCCAAGTCAACTGTTAGTGTAAATTCACCTTCATTTGTTGTTGCTTTCCATGGAGTATTTTTATTTCCATCCGTAAGATTACTTGTTTGATTTTCTGATGATGTTGCTACTGATGAAGTTACATTTTTACCAAGAGCAATATTCTCTTTCTCTTCAACTTCACCTACAATTGTTTCTAAAACATCCAAACTATAATTCTCACAAGCTTTTAGTGCCAACTCTTGTAAATCTAATGTAGATGATTCTGTTGCATAGTTATTTCCTTCATCACTTTTTTGATTTACCCATTTCCATTCCATCATGAACCAATCGCGATTTACTAAATTTGTGCCATTTTCTAAATTCGCTCGTAAATCATTCACCCACGTTTCCCATCTTGGATAATAGTAATCCTTTGTAAGTCCAGCCCACTGACGGTTTGAATAATCTTTCAATCCACCACTATTTGCATTTTTCTTTCCACCCCAAGTTGTAATTAGGCTTCGCGCATTAAATTCAAACAAGTCTTTTGTCCAATCATCAGCATTACTTAACATACTTCTTGAGTCCTCAATCCAGTTTCCTACCAAGAAATCATCATTTGTTGATAACACTTGATCTTGAAGTTGAATCATTTCTAAGAATTTTTCTGATACTGTATAAAATTTCTTACTGTCTTTTTCGTTATATGCACTCACCATCGCTTTATGGTAATCTTGTGCTGAATTTGCAATAACTTGACGTGTAATATCTGACAAGTCATATAAGAATGCAGGGCTATCTTTGAATTCATCATAATTTCTAGCCATTAAATATACAGCTTTTTCAAGTTCTTTTTTATCATAGTTAATTGTGCTATGACCCCAAGTAGATGCAGATGTAAAGTTCATAGTTGGTCGAGCGTTAATTACAGATTCTGCAGCCCCTTGATAATAACTATTCTTTTGGTTATATCCAGTGTCTAATAAAATATTCCAAACTTCTTCTATATCTGCGTTGGTTCCACCGTAGTTTCGTTCTGCATATTTTTGTACCCAATCACGATAGTCAATAGCATCTTTCGTCCAAGTCATATCCCATAACAATTCATACGCCATTGGAGAGTTTTCCAATGCCTCTGGTGTCATACCAATACCTTTCATATGTGATTTACTTGCATAAGCTTTCGGAATCTCATGTGCTAGTTTTGAAGGGTTTGCATCAAGCCCCATACGCCCCCCAAAGTTATGAAGCATATTCCATACCCATGGTATTTCATTTCTTTCCATAACATCTGATTGCGAATTTATTTCAGAAAATAAGTCTAATACCAATGCATGATCTTTTTCTTTAAGGCCTTGAAGTTTAGCATCTGACATACTTCCCTGCCATTGTTGGATTAGCCAAATTGCATCAGCATCATGCTCCATCATTTTCTTTTGAATAATTTCATAAACTTTTGTGACATTCATATCCCCTATTTTTCCACCTTCATGGAATGGATCGACAGCATAAATGTCACTCACATCACCAAACAAATCTTTTTGCGCTTGATAGAATACATCTGCCATCTCATCAAAATAGTCTTTTCCACTATTTACATATGTTGCTAACATATCTGGGCGTATATATCCACACCAATCACCTTGTGCAATAACTGCAGCATCAGTAAATTTAGATTTGAAATTACTTGGAACCATTCCAGAGAATCCACTCAAGACTGGTGTAATTCCATAAGTCTGCATACGATCATGCATTTGTCTTCCTAACTCGACACGATTTTCAAACCAATTATCAGGCAATGGTCCTCCATATCCTGTCATGTTTTGCATGTAGTACCATGCAAAGTATCCAGGGCCTGAAATGTATTCTTTTATCTCTGTATCTGAATATCCATATTCTTTTAATGTTCGTCTTACAACTTCTTCTTGTCCAACAATATCAAGAACTGTATTGATTCCTGACATTGCTGCCCAATCCAAAAATGCCTCATATTCATCCCAATCCCAGAAAGCCATTGTATAAGAATACGTACAGAAATTTAACGCATAACGATAGTCATATTCTGTTTCTTTCACAATTTTCGATTCAACTTGAGGTAACACAGTTGGCATTTGTAATTGAGAAGCAAATATTGGATTATAATTAACTTTACAATAATTGCGTAAGTAATAATTAAATCCCGAAGCCATTGCAATACCATTATTTCCACGAATGACAATCGTTCCATCTACACCATTTTCTATTTCAAAAATATCATTTCCATCATTATCTGATGTCATTTCAAATGTAAATGATGATTTCCATTCTTCACCAATTACACGTCCAACAAGCTCTGTCATTTCTTGTGTTGTTTTTTGACTTGCATATGTACTGTCAGATGCAACTTTATCATACTCTGCTTTCCACTTTGTATCCTCAAAATTCGATACTTTGATTTCATCGACTTCTTTACTTGCATCACCAATACGATTTCCATAAACTTCTACTTCTGCTAGATTCCCCTCTAGCATAGTAGAATTGTAACTAAGATTAATACGAACAATACTTGCTTTTACTCCATCAAGCACATACGTATCACCTTCCTCTGTTGCCTTACTTGTATCATTTTTAAATGCAACTTTCTGAAAAGTTGATCCTGTTTCAGATACATAAATTTGATAGTTATAGTATGCCCCAATCTTATTAAATATTTTAATTTCACTTAATTCGTATAGACCATCTAATTGCAGGTCAATATTTCTATAATGATCCTCTTGGGAATTTGAAGCAGGTGTTTGATAATATGTTTCTTTATCACCATCTACTGCTAAATCAGCGGTTTTCCCTTCTGAACTTTTTCCCGTTGCAGTAATATTTTCAATCTTACTTTGAGAAGCTTTTAGTGATACTTCTTTAAAACTTACCAAGCTTAGCGCCATAAGTGCAGAAAACATTACACATAATACTGTCCGTAGTTTTGGCATATAATCCTCCTCTTTTTAGTATGCGCTTACATTATATAAGGTAAAGTGTAGCAATTTGCTACAAAAATTAGCAATTTAATACACTATACTTTTTGCTTGTATTCCATCGGTGTTATCCCAGTTACTTTCTTAAAAACCTTTGTAAAATAGTTTTGACTTTTAAACCCTAAAGCATAGGCAATTTCTTTTATTTTCTTGTCTTCAGATAAGAGTTTTTTCGACTTTTCTATACGAAGTTCTGTGACTAAATCTGTAAATGTCTTATGTAGATGCGTACTTAACAATCGACTGAGATAAAATGGTGTGACATCTAAATAACTTGCAACTTGACTTAGGGTAATGGTGTTTGTATACCTCAGTGAAATGTATGCCACAGCTTTTCTAACCAATGTATGTGATGAAATATCATTTCTTGTCATAAAAAATAAATTTTCAACTAACATTTGTAACTGCTTATTCACATTTGAATACAATGTCGTTTCATGAATTGTAATCGGACAATCTAAATCATCTATTGTGATTTTTGCATTGAATTCTTTGTTCACCGTACAAATAAGAATCGTTTGAAAATCCTTTAAAACCTGTACAAGTGCATGTGCATCATAATAAATAATTTGCATGTAAAATGAATCAATCTTTTCCTTAATTGTTGCAGCATCAAGTTTCACAAAATCGTGAACTAACGTTTCACAAAATCTCTTTACATCAAAGACTTCATTAACATCCACTTGCTGGGTACTTGCTTTCAGTGTAATTGCATTTCCCATTTGCTGAATCGCAATAAGAAACGATTGATGATATTCATCAACACTTTTTGCGATAGTTCCAATTCCAACACTTTTATGATTTCTAAAAAATCGATTCAAGTTCACTTCCATTTGCATTCTTTCGTCTTCATCTATTGCTTTTACACTTAGTACGAAAATAATAAGATACCCATAATAATTATCTTTCATGCAATAGTAACCAAGTTCTCTAATCTCTTTTATATATCGTAATGCAACTGATTTTATTCCTTTAACATTTTTCAGTACAATAGCAAATCCATCTTTAGGAATAATGTTCAATAAACGAAATACTCGTTTCAATTCTTCACTGGTTGAGTTTTCAACAATTCCTTGAATACAATCACTTTCTAAAATGGGTTTCATCGCTTCCATTTTTGACACGAGTTGACTAGCTTGCGTATCATTATTTGCTTTATGTCGAATCGTATCTAATACTTGTTGTATGCTATTGCATAATGTATCATCTTGAATTGGTTTAAGTAAGAAGTTTTCTACACCCAATTTGATTGCTTCATGTGCATATTCAAAATAGTTATATGAAGTTAAGACGATGCAACTTGTTTGTGCATTGTCTTCTTTGATTTTCGCTAGTAATTTTAGTCCATTCATACCTGGAATATTAATATCTGATAAAACAATCGTAGGCTTATACTTGTAATAATTTTGAAGCCCTTCAATTCCATTACTTGCATGATAGACCTCTAACGAATGTGAAAATCTCTCTTTAAGTAATCGAACAAGTGCTTGTCTTTCAATTTCTTCATCCTCAATCACTAATATGCGAAACATAGTCATCTTCATCCACCTCTATTTCTATACATACTTCAAAGCCACATTCTTCATAACTTTGAAAATCAACATTTGCGCGAATTCCATATAATCTACGGATTCTCTGAATCACATTATATAAACCAAGTCCGCTTTTACGATCAATCTTCTTGAAATCATTAATCACGAGTTTCTCTAATAATAATGTATCCATTCCAACTCCATTATCACTAACACAAATATATAATTTATCTTGAAAGTAAATTTGAATATGAATTTCACCATCTTTCATCGTATCCTTTAATCCATGAATAACAGAATTTTCCACCAATGGTTGAATCAAAAGTCCAGGTAAAGGTATATTGGGTATCCGCTTATCAACTTCTAAAACAAACCGAATACGATTTTGAAATCTTTTTTCTTGAATATAAATATAATTGCGAATCGATTCAATTTCGGACTTTAAATCACTCATATGATTTGCATTATCCAACGCATAGCGAAGAACCTCACTTGTTTTTGCGACAATATCACTTGTTACATGTGCTTGTTCCTTCTGAGCAGTTTTGAATATAACATTCATTGTATTAAATAAGAAATGCGGGTTTATTTGGTTCTGTAGCATTCGTAATTCACTTTGTGCAAGTAATTCATCTTTTTTAAGATTTTCCTTTTCTTGAGCAAATAATTGCTGCTGAAGATATAACTTATCCTTTTCATTTTGCATATTACTTTTTACTTTACTTGCCATATCCTCTAACGCTATACATAAAGTATCTATTTCTGCATAGTTATTAGAAATTTCAGATAAATCATAATCTCCTTCTTTTACCAATTTCATATTATTTATAATTGTATAGATTGGAGCAGTAATTGAATATACAATGTATCTTGCATATGATAACAGCACAAAAATCACAATCCCCGTCAATAACAAAGACGCAATAACTATCATTTGCTCATTACTTTCTATCTGAATAGTTTGTATAGCAACCTGCTTGTCTACGATATTATAGTAATCTGTAAACGTCTTCGTAATTAAGCGATATTCAGAATCGAATCTATTGTAACTTTCTGCGTATGAAGCATCATTTGTTTCAACAGCTTGAAATAATGTGCTTATAGATTTTTCATGCATCAAAACCATATTCTCCAACAAATGAAATTTCCATTTTGTTTGATCATTTGCTTGATCATATAGTTTTGATGCAAAATGTTTTGCCTGAATAATTGACTGCTCATATTGTTCTAAATTATTTGTGTTTGGAGCATATAAGTAACTTTTTACATTTTGATTTACATCTTCAATCTTTGAATAAAAACCACTTAGATTGCTATACATATGAAGTGTGTTGTCATACATATCTACAACTGTACGATTCATAAATAATACAAGTATTAGTAAAATTATCGATATCGTAACCCACACGATATTCAATTTCATTACAGAGCGCTTAAAACTTCTTTTTCTATTTGCTGACATCACTAAGTTCCTTTTTATAGGTTTGATAATTATCTTGGTTCACTAACATTAACTTAATACTATTGTTTCCTATGCTAGGGAGTTTCCCTGTCTTTTGAAACGCATAAAGTTGGTGAACTGCTTGATACCCATACTCATAAAATGAAGTGACTACACTTCCATCGATAATGCCATTTTGTATTCCTTCTATTGTTTGTGGCATATCATCTACACCATATACAAGAATTTGATCTTTTAAGTGTAAACTTTTTGCGACTTCACCACATGTAATTGCAGACTCTCCTGCAAAGTTAATAGCCACATTTACATCCGTTGACGCAAATACTTCTTGCCATTCTTGCTTTGCTCTAAGTGACTCTGATTTTGATTCACTGATTGACTGAATATGATATCCACCAGGATGCAATTGAAATACTTCCCTAATTTCTTGAATTTGCTTTTGAGCAATATCAAAATCTATCTCAGCAACCTGGATAGCTATTTTCAAGTGAGTTTCTTTTCCTAAGCGTTTTTCAATATCATTTAAAAGTAAATTTGCTTGTTTGTTAAAGTCTTTTCCCAAGAATGACAAACGATTTGAACTCTCCTTATCCGCATCAACAAAGACAAGTGGAACTTCATTCTCATTAGCATACATAATTGCTTCTTCGCTAATAACTCCTTGCGTGATAATACCGTGTGCACCTTGTAACACACCAATTCTCAACGTATCTTCCATTTCTGACAAACTTATTGTGGAAGGACCTGTCCATTCGCAATTTACATTCAACTCTTTACAAGCATCTTCAAAACCTGACTTTGCACTAAGCCAAACTTCATGATTTTTTAATGGTGTTGCAAACAAAAAATAATATTCTTCTGTTTCATTATTGCTTTTACTTGGCGTGCAAGACACTAGTAAAAGAATAATGAAAAAAATGACTTTTCTCATATTACCTCCAACTGGTTTGCACACATACTTATGAATTGTAATCTTTTGAAATTACACTATATTTTGAACAAATTGTCAAGTGTATCTGACTATTAAAACGCTACCGCGTGATCTCTACAATTTTGTACATTTCTAATATTTTAATACAGCCTTACTTAACTAAGTTTGATTAGTCTATCCTGTATATCAAAGACTATACAAAAAATCCCATTCATTTTGACGAATCAGGATAGTACTATTTTCTATGATTGCAGAAGATATTTATGTAAGCATTGCAACGCTTCCTTTATTGAAAGTAATCCATTTACTTTCAAGGACCAAAAAAAATCTTCATACACTATTATAATTACATAATTCGACTTTTTCTAATATTGCATTTGTTTAGCTAGTTAGAGCATCAATTTGTGTGATTCTTTTCATGTAGTTAGAAGATTTAATGAAATACTAAATAGTGTGATAAATAAAAAGCCAGAGTGATTAAAGTAATCAAACTGACTTAACATATTATTAGCTGAATCTATATAAAATAAATTACATACTTTCAGCAATTTTCTCTTTAACAAATGAGACAACTTCATTTGAAGCAATTTCTTCTTTTTCTGTTGTACGTGTTTTGAACTCCACAATACCTTCCCCAGCTTTTTTACCAACTGTGATACGTAAAGGAATTCCAATAAGTTCATTATCTTTGAATTTTACACCTACTCGTTCATCGCGATCATCATATAATACTTCAACACCTTGTGCTTGTAAGTCTTCATATAATGCATCCGCAAGTTTTACTTGTGCTTCATCTTTTAGATTCACGATAATGATTTCAACTTGATAAGGTGCGACACTCATTGGCCAAACAATTCCATTTTCATCATTGAACTGTTCAACGATCGCAGCCATACAACGTTGCACTCCAATACCATAACTTCCCATGACAACTGGGTGCAGTTTTTGTTCTTTATCAAGATAGTTGAAGTTCATACTTTCTGCATATTTCGTACCTAATTTAAATGTATTCCCAACTTCAATACCACGTGCAAAATTCAATTTACCACCACATTTAGGACATACATCTCCTTCATGTACACTTACGATATCTGCTTGTTTATATACATCAAAATCTTTTACGTTTACATTTTTGTAGTGGTGATCGGTTTTGTTTGCACCTGTAATAAAGTTTTTCATATTTGCAACTTCATTATCCATTACAACTTTAATTTCTAGACCGATTGGACCAGCAAATCCAACTTTTGCATGGGTTGCTTGTTCCACCTCATCAAATGTAGCAAGTTCCATTTCATTAGCACCTAGTAATTTAAGTACTTTTGTTTCGTTAAGTTCACGATCCCCTTTCATCAAGAAAGCGTATAGTTCACCATCTACATTGTAGATTAATGTTTTCACAAAACTTGTTACTGGTTGATTAAAGAATGCAGCAACTTCTTCAATAGTCTTCGCATTTGGTGTTTCTACCATTTCATAGGCAAGTTCTGCTTCATTACTTGGACCACCTTGAATTACAACTGGCGTAATTTCTAAGTTACTTGCTAAATCACATGAGTCACAAAGAACTACAGTGTCTTCTCCAATTTCCGTGATGGCTTGGAATTCTTCACTTAAAAGTCCTCCCATCGCTCCTGTATCTGCTTGTACAATTTTATAATTTAAATGCATACGATCAAAAATATTACAGTATGCATCAAACATCTTTTGGTAAGATACATCTAGTCCAGCTAAATCCACATCATATGAATATGCATCTTTCATTGTAAATTCACGTGTACGAATTAATCCATATCTTGGTCTAGTTTCATCACGGAATTTATTTTGAATTTGGTATAGGTTGTATGGAAAATCTTTATAACTTGATCCATCCATCATTCCAGCCATGGCAAATAATTCTTCATGTGTTGGACCTAAGACATAACGTTTATCATTACGGTCACGTAAAGCAAACATGTTTGAACCAAATGCTTCACGACGTCCACTGTTTTCATATACTTCTTCTGGGATAACCGTAGGCATCGTTAATTCTTGTGCCCCAGCTTTATTCATTTCATCACGAATGATGTCTTCAATTTTACGAATTACGCGTTGACCCATGGGCATTGTCATGTAGAACCCTGCACTACTTTTTTTAATCATCCCCGCACGGACAAGTAAATTTCCACTGCGGCTTTCTTCATCTTTACTATCCTCGCGGATCGTATAGAAGAAACTATTTTTTAGTCTCATAACAATTACCTCCTAATATACTTTTTCTCGCTTTGTCATAACTTTTCTTATCATATCATGTTTTTGCAGTTTTATATCTACTTTTGTGTATAAAACTTGCATTGGATTTCGTGCAACATCCACGATTTCTCCATCTTCATCATACAATGTATCAACTTTAAAATTAGTGTTATCTAAACTTGGTCCAAAAGCCTCTGCTTCATCACCAATCTTAAAATTATTACGCACTTCTAATTTTGCCATCTGTGTCTTTTGATCATAGTCAAGAACATATGCAATAAACTCTTGTGACACTCCAGCACCATTAACACCATATAGATGATCTTCCATCTTCGGTAAACCTGCATAGAAACCAGGTCCTGTTAAACGATTTTCTGCTTTGGCTAGTTCGCGAACCACCCAAGCAAAATCAGCATCTGTTAGTTGTCCAGTTTCTTGGTAAGTATCAATAAGTTTGCGATAACTACGTACCACAGTAGCTAAATAATATGGACTTTTCATTCGTCCTTCAATTTTAAAACTTGCAACACCTGCATCAATTAATTCTGGTAAAAAACGCATCGCATTCAAGTCTTTACTACTCATGGAGAATAGATGATCCTCTTTATAAATTGGAACATCTTTATCATAGAGTTTATATTTCCAACGACAGCTTTGTGCACATCCTCCACGATTTGCATCACGTAGTGTCATCGAATTGGACATCGTACATCTACCTGAATACGAAATACACATTCCACCATGAATGAATACTTCCACAGGAAGTTTTGCATGTTGCATCGTTGCTTTTACATCATCTAGTGTGCACTCTCTAGCAAGTACGACACGATTCATTCCTTGTTTTTCATAGAAATCAATAACACCACTATTGGTACTTGAGTGCTGTGTACTTACATGCACTTCCAAATTTGGTGCGACTTGCTTTGCTAGTTTCATGATATGAAAACTAGCTACAATAATGGCATCCACGCCTACCCGTTCTAAATCTTTTAAGTAAGCTTCTAGTCCTTCTAGATCTTCTTCGTGTGGCAACATATTTACCGTTACATGGACATGTGCTCCATGTGCGTGAGCAAACTGTACACCTTCTGCAATATCTTCAATATCAAAATTACTTGCACGTGAACGTAACGAGAACTTCTTACCACCTAGGTAGACAGCATTTGCCCCATAGCGCACGGCAATCTTCAGTCTGGCTAAATCACCAGCTGGTGCTAACAATTCAACCTTTCTCATTTTTTTGCTCCTGTCTTTGTATATAAAAATCCTTTGGTTATATTACGATCTTTTTGATTTCTTTCATACTCTTGATAAAATGCACGACCACTTTCAGGTTGTTCAAGTACATAACGATAGTCTTTAATGATTCGACAAAGTTCTTCTATTGTATAAAACATACTTTCAATTCGAAAATCATGCACACCTGCACCAACAAAATCTTCTATTTCTTCAAAGCTAGCAAGTGTAAATCCAGTGTACATATGTGTACCACTAACATCTTCAAATATTGGCATATGATCATCACGTTTTTCTTCAATCAAATACAAGTCTTTATTTTCATATACTTTATGTTCACTATCAATAAACTTCATATAGTTTGTAAGCAATGTCCGTTTTGAGTGCATCATACTCAGTCTTCCATGTATGATAACTTCAACACGACCTTGTACTTTAGAAGCAATAGATACAATATCCTCTAGTGTGATTTCACTAGCAAGTGTACACATTTGTAAGCCAAGATTTAAATACTCTTGCACATCCAAATGATTGGTTAGTAATGTGTCTGGATTGTAGATTAATAGAACTGTCATATCCAGTTTATTTGCTTGTGTATATACAGCTAAATCTGTAAAGTAAATACCATCAACACCTACTTCTTTAATAAAGGCAAGTTCTTCAAGCAATCGATCCAAATCACGTTCCATAAAGAATGCATTTACATTCACATAGAGCTTCATCCCCAATGCTTTGGTTAGTCTTCTAGCTTCCAGCAATTCATCATGACTTACATATATCGTTGAGGCAAAAGGAAAAGCATCAATCCCAACAAGAATTGATGTCGCTCCCGCTTCATTTAATTTTTCAATATCCGCCAATGTATAAGGCGAAACAATAATATTTTCTTTCATATTTGCTATACTATTATACTACAATCTATCTGTCAATTTTTAGGTTTTACCTTTTAATATAATTTAAATTATATATTTCACTCATTCGCATAAGTGAAGTTACAATAAGAACACATCATACGTTAGATATCTTATTAGTCTTACTGTAATTTTCAAAGAAATTGCACGGAAATCCAAATTCACTCATCATCAATAGTCAATCCTCGCGCTTTAAGGCGTTCAATTTGTTCATCCAAACTGAAAAAAGGCTTTAATTTACATTCTTCCTTATACAAAACAAAAACCCCCTTCAAGCAATCCTTTGCCATCCAGAGGTTTCTGCGCACTAGAAGCCCTTAGACAGACTAGCGCTTTCCTTGTTATGATTATATTAACAATCCTTATCTTTGTCAACGATTTTCAATACTTCCTGATTCTAGCATTTTGCATTATTATCATCAAATGCTTTTCTTACTGCTTTAGCAAGTTGATCTGTACAAGATGTTTGACGAATCCCACATAGATTCCCAAGTAATTTTTCTTCAATTAATTCAACACTTGTTCCATCTAATAATTTTGAAATAGCTTGTAAATTCCCATTACAACCACCTTCAAATTCAATATTACTTACTATATTCCCATCTAAATCAAAACTTATTTTCTGTGAACACGTATTTCGTGTTTTATATTCATAATGCATATTCATCCTCACTTCTTTTTCTCATAAATATAAATTTACTATACTTTGGCAAATTATCAATTGTTTTCTTACAAATTCTTGAATAAGTAAGATTTAGAACTATTCCATCTTCACCTGTAACTCAAATATCCAAAAATGGTGTTTGCTTTATTTAGCAAATACATTAAAATAACTGTGTAAATGGCCCAAAGAGGCAGAAAAAGACTCACAATATGTGAGTTTTTTTCGTTTATAACGCTTAACATACAATAGATAATCTAAACAAATCCCTACTCAATGGTTATATTAATTTTCGATACATTTACTTTTATTAACTAAAGAACTGACCGACTTCTCTTTATTGGTTGATACGATTTTACATCGTCAACGAGATCTTGTAGGCTAACTCATTAAATAAAAAGATGAACCATCTTTCAGGTCCATCTCTTCATTCTATAACTTTTCGCGTTTCACGTATGTTGTATGTAACAATTCGTGTGCTTTACCATGTCCTGGTTTACCAAGGAATTCATCGTAAATTCTTGTAATTGTTGGTGTTTCGTGAGATACACGGTATTTGTCAGAATCATCGATTTTGTATAGAACTTTTGCGCGTTCTGTACGAACATCAATGTTGTTTCTAACTTTGTCGCGTGGAATGATTTGTCCACCACCGTTAACACATCCTCCTGGACATGCCATAACTTCGATCATGTGGAATTCTTCTTTTCCTTCTTCGATTTCTTTCATTAACTTTCTTGCGTTAGCTAATCCAGAAACTACTGCAACTTTAACTTCTAAGTCACCCATTTTGTAAGTGGCTTTTTTAATACCTTTTGTACCACGAACTTCATTGATTTCAACTTTATCAAATGTTGGATCAATGATACGTCCAGCTGTACGAAGTGCAGCTTCCATAACTCCACCACTTGCTCCGAAGATTGTTCCTGCTCCAGAACCACATTCGAATGGATTATCGAAGTCTTCACCATCTAATTTTTCAAATTGGATAGCTGCTTCCTTAATCATGTGTGCAAGTTCACGAGTTGTTAATGCTACATCAACATCTTGGTCATCTTGCCAGTGTTGTTCTCCACGTTTTGCTTCGAATTTCTTAGCTGTACATGGAATTACTGATACTACGAATAGATCTTTTGGATCGATGTTTTCTTGTTCGCAGTAGTAAGATTTCAACAATGCACCAAACATTTGTTGAGGACTCTTACATGTACTTAAGTTAGGTAACATTTCTGGGTAGTTGTGCTCAGCAAATTTTACCCATCCTGGACAACATGAAGTAAACATTGGTAATACACCACCGTTACTTACGCGGTCAACAAGTTCGTTAGCTTCTTCAACGATTGTTAAGTCAGCTGTAACATCCATGTTAAATACTGCATCAAATCCTAAACGACGGCTAGCAGCGATCATTTGGCTTTCAGCGTTTGTTCCAATCGGCATACCGAATGCTTCACCAATTTGTGCACGAACACTTGGTGCTGTAAACATTACAACACGTTTGTTAGGGTCACTAATTGCATCCCAAACTTGTTTTTCGTGGTTTTTCTCAGAAAGTGCACCAACTGGACAAGCAACAATACATTGCCCACATCCAACACAAGGAGAGTTTTCTAAGTTGCGTTCAAACGCACATCCGATATGTGTATTGTGACCACGGTCAATTGCACCAATCGCATTAACTGCTTGCATTTGCACACAAGCACTTACACAACGACGACATAAGATACATTTGTTGTTGTCACGAACGACATATTCACTTGAGTTGTCGATTTCATAACGAACTCCAGTGTTTGGATATTTGTCTTCTTCAACTCCGTATTCTCTAGATAATTCTTGCAATTCACAGTTTGTGCTACGAACACAAGATAAACATTTTTTGTTGTGATCAGAAAGTAATAACTCTAAGTTACCTTTTCTTGCATCACGTACAGTTTTTGTATTTGTAAAAACTTCCATTCCTTCTTCAGCTGGTAATACACAAGAAGCCGTTAAACCTTTACGACCTTTGATTTCTACCACACAAATACGACATGAAGCAATCGCACTTACTTCACGTAAGTAACATAATGAAGGAATTTCTACACCTGCTAATTTAGCAGCGCTCATAACGGTAGTTCCTTTAGGAACAGTTACATCTATACCGTTAACTTTTAAATTAATATCGCTCATATTTACCTCCTTCATTACCCTCTCACTACTGCACTAAACTTACATGCATCCATACATGCACCACACTTGATACATTTGCTTTGGTCGATGACGTGAGGTTTTTTCACTTCACCTGCAATACAACCTACTGGACACTTACGTGCACAAGCTGTACATCCAATACATTTGTCTTCGATGATTGAATATTGTAGTAAGTCTTTACATACACCTGCTGGACATCTTTTATCCACGATGTGTGCTAAATATTCATCTCTAAAGTGTTTTAGTGTAGAAACTACTGGGTTACTTGCTGTTTGCCCTAAAGCACACAGTGAAGACGTTTGCATTTGTTTAGATAATTCTTCAATAGTATCTAAATCGCTAAGTTCTCCATTTCCAGAAGTAATTTTTTCAAGAATTTCGTATAGACGTTTTGTACCGATACGACATGGTGTACATTTTCCACAAGACTCATCAACTGTAAAGTCTAAGTAGAATTTCGCAATATCCACCATACATGTGTCTTCATCAAGCACAATAAGTCCACCTGAACCCATCATCGATCCAAGTTTTACTAAGTTATCAAAGTCAATTGCAACATCCATTTGGCTTGCAGGAATACATCCTCCAGAAGGTCCTCCTGTTTGTGCAGCTTTGAATTTTTTACCGTTTGGTACTCCACCACCGATTTCGTTAACGATTTCACCTAATGTGATTCCCATAGGAACTTCCACTAGACCAACGTTTTTAACTTTACCACCGATAGCGAATACTTTTGTTCCACGACCACCTTCAGTACCCATGCTAGAGAACCATTCAGCTCCCTTAAGGATAATTTGTGGCACGTTAGAGTATGTTTCTACGTTGTTAAGTACTGTTGGTTTACCAAATAACCCTTTAACAGCAGGGAATGGTGGACGTGGTCTTGGTTCTCCACGGTTACCTTCAATACTTGTAATAAGTGCTGTTTCTTCCCCACAAACGAAAGCTCCAGCTCCTAAACGAATTTCCATATCGTAGTCGAATCCAGTTCCGAAAATATCTTTTCCTAAGAATCCGTCACGACGTGCTTGGTCGATCGCAATTTGTAAACGTTGTACAGCAATTGGGTATTCAGCACGTACGTATACGAAACCATGGTTGGCTCCGATTGCGTAAGCAGCTAATGCCATTGCTTCAATAATAACATGTGGATCACCTTCAAGAATTGAACGGTCCATGAATGCTCCTGGATCCCCTTCATCAGCGTTACATGCTACATATTTTGTACTATTTTCTTCTCTAGCCGCAAATGACCATTTAAGACCTGTAGGGAATCCTCCCCCTCCACGTCCTCTTAGTCCGCTGGCTTTTATTGTGTCAATTACATCTTCAGGAGTCATTTCCGTTAGAGCTTTGTATAACGCTTGGTATCCATCAGTTGCAATGTATTCTTCAATTTTTTCTGGGTCAATAACCCCACAATTTCTTAAAGCAACACGTTTTTGTTTCTTATAGAAATCTGTATCTTGTAGAGGAAGCACTTTACCTTCAGGACTTACTGTATCTTCATATAATAAGTCTGTACACACTTCTCCCCCGATAATGTGTTTATTTAAAATAATATCCATACTTTCTGGAGTTACTTGTGAATAGAATACTCCTTCTGGATAAACAAGTACGACTGGTCCTAGCGCACATAAACCAAAACATCCTGTTTTTACAACTAATACTTTATCAGTTAAGTTGTTTTCAGCTAATACTGTATCAATTTGGTCAGCTAGTTTACGTGAACCTGATGAAGTACATCCTGTACCTGCACAAATAACAATTTGTTTTTCATATTCACTATCTTGAACTAGTGCCTCATGAGAGTTTAATGCTTGACGTACGTGAACCACGTTTTCATAACGTTTTTTAATATTTTGTAATGTTTCGAAATCCATATGTTTCCCTACGCCTCCATATCTCTGTATTTACGTAAGATACCGTCAACTTCTTCAACAGTAACCTTTCCGTAAACATCTTCATTTACTAAGATAACTGGTGCTAAACCACAAGCACCAACACAACGAGTTGCATCAATTGAGAATAATCCATCCTCTGTACAACCACCTGCTTTGATGTTTAATTTGTTTTGGATTTCATCCAATACTTTATCTGCACCTTTTACGTAACATGCAGTCCCCATACAAACACTAATTTTGTATTTACCTTTTGGTACGAGTGAGAACTGTGAGTAGAATGTAACTACTCCATAGATTTCAGATAATGATTTATCTAAACCGTTAGCGATCATTTTTTGCACTTCTAAAGGTAAGTACCCATAGATTTCTTGCGCTTCTTGCAAGACAGGCATTAACCCACCGCGTTGATCTTTATGTTTAGCAATCACTTCATTAAGCAAATCTTCTTGCTCTTTAGTTCCTTGAAACGGAACGACTTTTTCTGACATTCGCGATCCTCCTTAAAATTCTTATGCGCTCATAGACTATTATAGTATAAATAAGTTCAGTTTTCCACAACTTTAGCAAAAGATTGAAAGCACTACCAATCCTTTATTTATCAGTATTTTTGTTAGTTAAAGGTAACTATAAAATATGTACAGTACGCCTTTCATAACATGTGCAATTTTCATCAAGAAAACGCTATTTTGAAGGATTTGTACAGTATAAATAAAAAAAGAATCAACCTTTTGCACCAAATCGCTATGCAATAAGATTTATCCACTACTTTGCAATAACAACGATTTATTTGTACTAAAAGATTCATTCAGTTTGCACAGTGCACTTTATTGTTCATAAAAAGGCGAAAGAGCACTAAAAAGAACAGACACTTGTCACGCTAACGTTCTGTTCCTTTTGAATCCTTATATTTCATCTTGCAATAAATCTGCTAAACATAATTCAGCTCTATCAAAATTGTGTAATCGTTTATACTCAATTAGCGTGGAAATTAATAAATCGACATTTGAGAAATAATTATAGATAAAATCATATTTTTTTATTTGATTCATTTTAAGTATTTGTTTGCAGTAAACCGATGGTTTCATTTTACTCTTGTATTTCTGATAATCGCTATACTTATTTTCAGCAATGATAATTAGTATTTCAACTTCAGGACAAGTTAAGTATGTTTTTACAGAGTGAATTTTCATTCGATGCAACGTTTTCCGTGGCTCAAACTTTTCTTTCTTACTATCGATAATTCTCACAACCTCAATTCTTTGGTCTCCAAAATCGCGATTTAAATGGTTTTGTACTAATTTGTCAATTGTCATCCGCCCAAAAATTTGCTCATAGAGAAGTTCTGATTTGTTAAACCTAAGTTTATTACTGTCCAACAATCTATCGATAATTGCTTTTTCTGCGTTCCCTTCGCACATACATACAATTATATTCATTAGAGTTTACTCCTCTATTTTACTGTTTTGATTTCTGTTTTTAGAAAACATCTTAACAATTGATTTATGTAATCGCATGTAAGCATCGTAAGAAATAGTTGTACCAACTTTCCCTGCATCATTTAAATACCACTCACTTTTCTTAATATCTGTTCGCTTTTGCAACTTTGAAAGATTTACAAGCGATAAATCGCAAGACTTCTGTTCTTTATTCGCTATATAGATTGAGTCATTTCGATCTAATACATCAACAATTTCTGAATAATGTGTACTAAAAATAAGAGTAGCAGCATTTGGATTGGTATCTTTAGACCTGAAGAGACGAATAATATCAATAATAATAGATTTATGAAAGTGATTCTCAATTTCATCAACTACAAAGTATCCACCTGATCGTAGAATAGATATTATATAGTTAAACATTAGCAAACCTTTTCGTGTTCCCGAAGATAAAATTGTCCATAATTCTGAATATGTTAGTTCCATCGCTTTATTTGAACTATAAAATTTTAAAAGATACAATGATTTACGTGAGTTTTCAACACTAACATTTTTCACATATTCAATTGATTTATCGAAATATTGTATAATTTCGACAGATGTATCTAACGTGTGAAGTCGAATAGAATCATTATCATCATAGAAATCAATAATTGATTGATCCTTATTGCCTATAGTAATCCATGATATTGATTTATCCAACTCTAAAAAAGCTTTCATTTCATTATTCAGTGTTAAACGCTCCATGACTTTGCTATATGTATCGCTATCTCGATAGTTTGATTTGTTTACTGCTGTATTCAAGCTTCTTTCAAAAATTATTTCATTTACAAAGTAAAATTCTTCATCCTCATCATCTTTTATAATTCGAGATTCTAGATGATATACCTTTTTATCCTTAGTATAAAATAAATCTACTTCAATGGGTGAATCAATATAAATGGTTTTTAGGAATTTATTGATTTCTATATTATTTAAATTTCTATTACAAAGAAAAACTAAACAAATAAATTTTAGCATTTCTATTGTCGTTGTTTTTCCTGACGCATTAGTTCCTAGAATAGATATTAATTTATTCACATAAAAATTATCCGAAAGTGCGAATACATCATTATCCAAACTATATTTCACAACATTTTGGGAGTTCACGCAACTAAATTCAAATGTTTTTTCTTTATATCGCTTTATATTTGAAACTTTTACAAATAATAGTCTAGTAATATCATGCATAACTTATCACCTCTTTTAAAGTATACGACATTTCCGTTTAAATTAAAAGCAAATATGATTTTTGTTCTATTTTTCTATGCATTTTTATGATTTTTTAGTAATTATTAAAAAAGACCGATATTTTTAAATATCGATCCAGATCACTAATTTTTCAAACTTTGAAGCGGTGCTGGGATTTTCCCTTTACGGTTAATCATTACACTACAGTCTGTTTGGTTAATTTTCATAACTGGCCCAGATCCTAGTAGTCCACCAAATTCAAGTTCATCTCCAACATCTTTTCCAATTGCTGGAATAAGACGTACTGCAGTAGTTTTTGAGTTCACCATACCAATTGCTGCTTCATCTGCAATAATTCCAGAAATCACAGATGCACTTGTGTATCCAGGCACAACAATCATATCTAGTCCTACACTACATACAGCTGTCATCGCTTCTAGTTTTTCAAGAGTTAAAACACCTTTACGAGTTGCTTCAATCATTCCTGCATCTTCACTCACTGGAATAAATGCTCCAGAAAGTCCTCCAACAGAACTACTTGCCATAACTCCACCTTTTTTAACCGCGTCATTCAACATGGCTAAACATGCAGTAGTTCCATATGCTCCACATACATCAAGACCCATTTCTTCAAGAATGTAAGCAACTGAATCTCCTACAGCAGGTGTTGGTGCTAATGATAAATCCACAATTCCAAATGGCACACCTAGTCGTTCACTTGCTAAGTTACCAACCATTTGTCCCATTCTCGTGATTTTAAATGCAGTCTTTTTAATCAAGTCTGCAATTTCATCCATTGGTAAATCCTTTGGTGCTTTGGCAAGTGCTGCACGAACAACACCTGGACCACTAACTCCAACATGCAATACAACATCAGGTTCACCAACTCCGTGGAATGCTCCAGCCATAAATGGGTTATCTTCTGGTGCATTACAGAAGACAACTAATTTAGCTGCCCCAATACATTGGCGATCTTTTGTTAGTTCACTAGCTTCTACAATTTTGCGTCCCATCAATTCAACAGCATTCATATTAATTCCTGCTTTTGTTGAACCGATGTTTACCGAAGCACAAACATGTTCTGTTTCTGCTAAGGCACGAGGAATACTTTCCATTAATTCGCGGTCTCCAGCGGCACACCCTTTTTGAACAAGCGCACTGTATCCACCAATAAAGTTAACACCAACAGCTTGTGCACACTTTTCTAATACATGTGCATACTTAACAGGGTCTCCCCCACTAACAGCAACAAGCATTGAAATTGGTGTAACAGAAATACGTTTATTAATGATAGGAATTCCATATTCCTTTTCAATTTGTTCACCAACAGCCACTAAGTTTTTTGCTTTTGTTGTAATCTTGTTGTAGATTTTCTCACAAGATTTATCTATATCGGCATCTGCACAGTCTAAAAGTGAAATACCCATGGTAATCGTACGGACATCAAGATCTTCTTCATTGATCATCTTGATCGTTTCAAGTATGTTATCGACATTAATCATAGAAACACTCCTTAAATTGTGTGCATAGATTTAAAGATATCTTCATGCATAACATGAATATCTAAACCTTTGCTTTTCCCAAATGCTTCCATGTCATCAACAAACATTGTAAATTCTGTTGCCAATTGATCAACCTCAACTAACATAATCATTACGAACATATCGTCCATAATCGTTTGTGATACATCCACAACATTTGCTTTTGCTTCTGCACATTTGTTTGAAACGTTTGCTAAAATTCCAACTCCATCTTTTCCAACTACACTTATTACTGCGCGCATAACTTTTCCTCCTCTTACAAACAATTGTATTCATACTGCGAACACTTTCATTTTTTCTATTATATGAAATATGCACAAGAAACACAATAAAATTATGCCTTAGTTTTCCTGTATTGCTCATGTAACCGCTATATCTAATATATCCATATTTTATATACATCAAAAATCCAGCTAATTTGAAAAAGTGAACCCTTTGTTGATGCAAATTTTAACTTATACACATTCTTCCTTTGACTTGTATTCAAGATAGCGTAGAAATAGCATATTGGATATTAAGAAGAAATGTCCAGTAATACTGTACTCAATATCGTAATATCCAGTTGGAAAATCACTTGATGTAAAGGTGATTGCATAATTGGCATGTTTTTCAAGATAACTTTCCCCATCACGACATACACCAAGCACAGGAATATGCATACGATTTAAATACTTTAATAGATTAATCATCGTGCTGTTATTTCCTTGATATGATGCAACAATGAAGAAATCTTGTGCATCTACATACGTAAGTAGGGTATCTAATTCATGATCTCCTTCAATTACATGAATGATTTTTTGACGATATGCAAATTCTCGTTTCAATTCCATCGCAAAATTATACTGCACAGTTCCTGTAGCAAATACAAATATTCGATTGGCTTTATCAAGTTTCTCTAAACATTCATGCAAATCCATACTCTTTAATCTATGCATCGTTCGTTCTAATTCTTGAATGGACTGATCAATGATTGCCACATCAAATTTTGATTCATCGTCTAGCTCCATCTTGATGCGAAACTTCAATTCACTATACCCTTCAAGTCCCAGTTTTTTGGTAAAACTTAAAATTCTTGTGTGCGATAAATTACATACTTGGGCAAGTTCCAATACACTCATTTTCTTACATTGGCGCTTATGATGATAAATATACTGCCAAATGTATAAATCCGTTTCATTGAGTTCTTCATATTTTTGACGAACGAGTTCTTCTAATCGAATCATTGAAACTCACCTTCTTTCATTTGCATGTAACACATCAACAAATAATCGATGAGGATGTAATAATTGACTAAGGCTTCATATCTTGCACCACAAGGATTATCCACATTTACAGGTTCTACAAATAAGCAATGCTCTGCAATATGCGTCAATGAATTATCTTTATTTACACTTATAGAAATCATTGGAATGTTATTGATTTTTAGTTGTCTAGCAAATTCCAACATTCGTATCGTTTCCCCAGAATACGTAATAATTAAAACTAGATCAGTCGGTTGAAGTACTTGTAAGAAAGCATCTTTATCCATGTGATCATCAATGTGAAAAAATAGTTTCTTTACATTAAGAAATGAACGTTTTAATTCTTTTGCTACACTACTTTGTACATTGCCCGTACTAAATACATACAGATTTCTTGCTTTTGCAATTGCATCTACAATCGGTTTGAAGTTTACAGTCTTTAGATACTCTGTGTAATTTGCATATGCTTGAAATACTTGTTGTTGGCGGTCTGCTTGTTCTTGCTCTTTTACTAATTCTTGTGCAAGAAGCACCTTAAATTCACTGTATCCTTTACATCCAATTTTCTTCGCAAAGCGTAAAATTGTTGTACGTGATACATTACAACGTTTTGCTAGCTCCTCAATTGAGACATGAACACAGTCTTTTTGATTTTTTGAGATAATCTTCCAAATGTATAAATCATTCTCATTTAAGTTTTGGTAATTCGCATTTACTCGTTCGAATAGTTTCATTTGCTTTCCTCTATAACTTTACTTTACCCCACCCAAACTTACTTGTCTACCCTTACATAAATAAGTGCCAACGATTGCTGGCACTTATCTTACTTGTATTCAAGTATTACATCTTCATTTGCTTTCACTGCTTTTGAGTAGTATTTCTGAACTTGATGCTGATTATCATCGACAATGACTAACATAATGATATCCTTAAGTCCATGTTCTTTAAAGTACGCTAAATCAAAACTAATCAGTGATTGTCCAGCTTTTACATGATCTTGAATATGTACATGCCGTTTAAAAACATCCTTTTTGCATGCAAAGGTATCAAGTCCAATATGAATTAACATCTCTACACCATCAGAATTAATAAAGCCAATTGCGTGAGAGCTTTCATCATTAGCAAGTGTGATACGTGCATCACATGGAGCAACCACACAACCACTGGTTGGTTGTATTGCAATTCCATCACCCATCATCTTTTGTGAAAACACATCATCAGGTACATGCTCTAATTCTACACTTTCGCCATCCACAAACGCGTAGAGTTCTTTGTTTTTCTTTTTAAAAAACATTATTTAAGTTCTGGCCAATACTCTTTATTTGCTTCAATTAAGTCATCTAGGATCAATTTAGCAACGCGCGCACTTGGCACTGTTTTTGAAAGCGTAATTGCTTGCCATAGTTTTTGGTATGATCCTTCAATCCAAGCAGCAACTGTTAACTTTTCAACAGATACTTGTTGTTCCATCAATCCTTTTTGGAATTGTGGGATGGCTCCTTGCACAATTCTTTCGTATCCATTACTTCCAACAATACAAGGTACTTCTACCATTGCTGTACGATCAAAGTTTTCAATTGTTCCTTCATTAGGTACAATCAACAACATTTTCTCTTTTGTGTTTTTTGCGATTGCACAAGCTAAGTCCACAATGTATGTTGCATGTGCATCTGGTTCAAATGGTGAACCTTTTGCAGTACCTGCTTCAATGATGTTATTGCAAACTTCAAAGATATGTTTTTCTCTATGTTCCATAACTTCATTAGCACGTGTATGATTAGGATTTGCATGTTCAACAACATAGTCGGGGAATAAGTAATATTTCAAATATGTATTTGGAATAGTTTCTGGATCTAGTGCATATACATCTTTTGCTTTAGCAAATGTGTCCATCCATGAATTTTCAACATGTTGATCTGTTTGACTAATTGCACCAGCAAATCCATTTTCTGCCATCTTTTTACGAATGATTGGCATTAAATCATTTCCTTCATTGTCATAAATCTTGTGCCACCAACCAAAGTGGTTTAATCCATAATATTGTGTATCAAGTTGTTTACGGCTTTTCAAGCCAACCATGTCTGCCATTTTTTCTTCAAGGTCAACTGGCATATCACATATATTAAGAATTTTTGAATCTGGACGTAAGCGTCTTGTTGCTTCTGCAACAATAGCTGCAGGATTTGAATAGTTTAACATCCATGCATTTGGTGAATACTTTTCCATATAATCAATCAGTTCAATAATTCCACCAATTGAACGCATTCCATATGCGATACCACCTGGACCACAAGTTTCTTGTCCAACAACTCCATACTTTAATGGAATCTTTTCGTCTTTTTCACGCATTGCATATTTTCCAACACGAATGTGTGCCATACAGAAATCTACATCTGTAAATGCTTCTTCTGGATCAGTTGTATAACTAAACTCAATCTCTGGTGCATTTTCTTTAATGTATATTTCACATGCCTTTGCGATGGTTTCTTGACGCTTACCATCATTGTCATAAAACTTAATTTTACGAATTGGAAAACGGTCTTGTTCCTCAAGCAACATTAACGCAATTCCTGGTGTAAAGGTACTTCCTCCACCGGCTACTACTATTGAATACTTTTTCATGTGTTTTTGCCTCCTCTACATGATTTGCATAGATGCATAGAAACATAGAATACTAAGTGCCATAATAGCAACATTAGGTATCATGTAAGACCATGCATGTCGTATCGTTTCAAATACTTGTGCTCTTGTCCAAGATGATTTGTATAAACGGTATGTTTGAATTGCTAGAAATCCTAACACACAAACATAGAATATATTTCCTAGTAGCATTTGTGCTACCATCAACATCATTAAACTAAAGATCACAATATTTGTATCTTTTGCCTCTATTTGTTTTTTGAAATACTGTAGTTGATACGCTACAAATGGATTGATGATTGCTACTAAAAAGGAAATAGCAACCGCAGGATCTTGTTGCAACAATGCTTGCAAGTCCATTTGCGAACCAATCAATTTATACGAAACTTGAATATAGAACATGATAGGCGTCACACATAGAAGTATTTGTGCTAACGTATACCATTTCTTTAACTTTTTAGTTTTCATCATATCGTCCTTTCTTATGCAGCTAGTAATTTTTCAAAGTCATCACGAACAGATGCAACAGTTAATCCAATAATTACTTGCATTGATTTTCCTTTAGCTGCTAATCCATGTGTTCCAATTTGTTTGAAATACTTATCGTCTTTTACAATTGTTTCATCTTTTACGGTGACGCGAAGACGTGTCACACAGTTTGTAACATCTTCAATATTATCCGCACCACCAAGTCCTTCTAATATCATTTCAACATATGCCAAATCGTTACCTGAAGATGTCATTCCTTTTTTCTCTCTGAATTCTTTTTTTGAGTAGAATTTTACATCTTCATCTTCATCAACTTCTCTTCCTGGTGTTGCGAAGTTAAATTTTAAAATCAACGTTCTAAATACAATGAAGTAAATTCCTGTAAAGGCAATTCCAATTGCAAATTGAATCAAATACGTTGACCAGTGTGAACTCATTAATGGAATCCAGTTTAAGGCAGCACATTCAATTGCTCCACCTGAGAAAATTCCAACAACTCCAGCCATATATGCCACCGTTGCAAGTGTTGCTGCTAAGATACAGTGCACAACATATAGTGCGGGCGCAATAAACAAGAATGTAAACTCAATTGGCTCAGTAACACCACACATAACAGCTGTTAAAGTAATTGGTATTAATAATCCTAGTACACGTTTTTTCTTTTCCGATTTTGCAGTTGCATAGAATGCTAAAGCAATACCTGGACAACCAAACATCTTAGACATTCCTGTAAGTGTAAATCCAAATTGTGGTGCAAGTGATTTTAATGATTCACTTGATGCTGCCAATGTTGGTAACATGTTTGCCCAAGCAGAATACATACCACCAGTAACTACCGCATTATCGTAGAAGAATGGTGAGTACAGTAAGTGGTGAAGTCCAAATGGAATCAGTAATCTTTCTAAGAAGATAAATACCCAAACTCCAAAGTTACCTGTCGTCACCACAAATCCTTGGAATGCAGTCATCGCCCCTTGAACCATTGGCCATAACCAAGCAGACAATAATGCTACTGGAATCATCACAAAGAATCCAATCATAACAACGAATGTTGATCCATTAAATGTTCCTAACCACTCTGGAAGTTTCGTGTCGTAGAAACGGTTGTGAATATAAATCACGATTCCAGAAATCATTAATGCACCAATCATTCCCATATCTAGTGTTTTAATATTTGCAATCATCGTTAATCCACTAGTTCCACCTATATCTTGGCTAAAGTCTACACCAAACGTTGGACCCCATTGCGCAAGAATCGTACTTAAGAAATAATGGAATGTTAGAAATAATACGAGTGCTTCCATACATGCACGTGCATTTTGTTTTTTTGCAAGTCCAATTGGTAAGCTTACCGCAAATAGTAATGGAAGTTGATTAAATACTGTCCATCCTCCTTGTAAAATGATATTCCAACACTGATACCATATGTGTGTTGGTGCTGCCATTCCACCCATAATCGCTTCTGTCGTAAACAATGTTCCAACTCCAATACAGATTCCCGCAAACGCGAAAAGCAGTACCGGCGTGAACATCGCTCCTCCAAATCTTTGTATTTTTTGCATCATATCGTTTACCCCCTTTTAGAACAATCGTAACTGATATTGCTTGATACATTCACATCATAACATCCGATTTTTGAAGCACAATACTTTGCGATTCTTTGGGAACAAATACACAATTTCATACATATGAATATATCCTGTGATTTTTCACAAAGCCTTTAAAATAGGCATAATATTCACTTTTTTATGACTGCACGTAAAAAAAGACCAAGTGCATATTTACTTGCATTTGGTCGATTTATTTTATGTATTACTGATGATTTTTTATTCTTGTACAGGTACCTTTTTTGTTTTCGCACTTAAGATATATGCACCAAGCAATGAGGTAAATGGTACAGTCAATACAATCCCAATACTTCCTGCTAATGCCTGTGCAATCTCTAGTGAAACATAGTCCATGTTAAGTATTTGATTGGCATTTACACTGTATGCCATAAATAGAATCATTGTCGCAAAGGAACTTCCTGCATACGCAAGAATTAATGTATTTGACATCGTTCCTATCATATCTTTTCCTACATTGATTCCAGATTGAAATAATTGATATGCAGATAACTCTGGATTTACTTCATGTATTTCATGTAGTGTACTTGCAATACTCATTGCCACATCTAATAAGGCTCCCACTGCCGCAATCAATACTCCGGCAAATAATATATCGCGGATATGTAGTCCTGTTTGATTGGCAATCATAAACAATGTTTCAACTTCTTCTAACTGAAATCCTGACACTCGTAAAATCGATGAAAAGATATTGAAGATGAGTCCTGCAACCATCACACCACATGCAGTCCCCACAAAGGCTACTAATGTCTTCTTTGTTGGTCCATCAATAATCAGTAAGGTAAAAGCAGATATAATCACTGCACTTATAATCGCAATCAAGATTGGTGAGTACCCATGGAAGATTAGTGGTAAGGTGAAAAATAGAACAGTTATAAAAGTAAAGGCTAAACCAATAGATGCTTTTAGTCCCTTCATTCCACCTACTGCAATCATCAACACCACAAATAGTCCAATCATTAAGTAGATACCATTTGTTCGTTGATAATTGTAGATACTTACACTGTTTCCTGCTTGTGTTTCATCTACTGCCACAATGACTTTACTACCTTCTTCAACTAGAATGTTATGTGTTTTCGTGACATAGTTGGTAATACTAAATTCTTTACCTTCTAGTTTCCCGCTTGTCACTTTTACTTTTACATCCTGTGTTCCACGATATCCTGAACTCGTTTGTTCATCCGCTTCTAAGTATTGATCATGCACTTTAGTAATCGTAGCTTTTTCGTATTGTAGATTATCTGCATGTATTAGTGAATAGGATTCTAGTTTCTCTGTATTTAACCAATATAAAAACACAAAGAAACAGCATGCACACACAAGTAACACGATTGTACTGATTCTCTTTTTATCCATCGTTATCTTTTTCATCATGTAATTAAGAGAGATAGCTTATCCACTATCTCTCACCTTTCTATTCCATTATTTTGTAATAGAGTCTTAATCAAACTTAGTTTTTTCTTTTTAGCTTGTAAGCTCCTAATACCATACCACTAGCTAGTAACATCAAGGCAAATACCATTGGTGTTGTACTATCTCCTGTATCAGGTGATGTTGCTGGTTTTGATACATCATTATCTTTTGGTGTATCAACTACTGGCTTTTCATCCACTGGTTTTTCTACCACTGGTGTATCCGCAGTTTTCTTAATTGTATAACTATCTACTGTTTCTAATGTATCTGTACGGTATGCTTCCATTGTAAATGTATCATCTGTAAATGACAAGTGCATAAACATTGGTACTTTTGGTTGTGCACGTTTTGCTAGATATTCATATTCTGTAACTAAATCATAGTATTTACTTCCACTTGCACTACTTGTTGTTAGATATAAAATTCCATCAGGATTTTCTACTTCACTTGCAGTTGCATCAATTCCTTCTACAGGCATGAAGTTTTTCATAATCTTTGTACGTGCATAGCAGTGGTCGTGTCCCATTAAGACTACATCCACACCTAATTCTTCAAATACCGGCACGAATGCTTGTTGTCTTGGTTCTACTTGATCTTTATATGTTGATTGTTTTCCAGATGCATAAATACTTTGGTGGAACATTACAACTTTCCATGCAAAGTCTTGATCTTTCGTTTCTTCGTTTACTTTACGCATGAACTCAACATGTTCTTCATTGTTTGAATTACTTGTATTCAGTACCATGTATAGTACATTTCCATATGTATAGTAGTAATCACTATTTGCAGCACTTGCACCCAATCCTGAAAGATTTGGTTCATTGAAGTGGTTTCCATAGTTTTTGGCAATATCGTGGTTTCCTACAGCTGTAGCTGATGGAATTCCTTGTAGTGCTTTTGGTGTAAAGTATGCATCATACTCACTTTCTTTATTGGCTACATCGACCATATCTCCAGTATTGGCAATAAAGCTTACATTTGGGAACATTCCTAATGCTTTATCTAATGTATTTTCCCATCCAAGTAAGTCCGTTGGAATGGTTCCTGTACCGATTTGTGCATCTGATAAGAAGATAAATTCATATCCATTATCTACATTTTTCGTAGTTAGTTTGTATACTTTTGAATATCCATCTGCATTTCCGACACGATATACATAATTTTTACCTGGTTCAATTCCATTGTAATCTACTTTATTTGAGTAGTAGTGTGTATCTGTGAATTTTGTATATGCTTTTTCAGTTGATTTAGCAGGTATTGTTGATGCTTTTGCTTCATCAAATACGCTTACATCATTACCTTCCATGATTTGAAGTGCTCCTGCATTTTCAGAAGTCGCAAACCAAGCAAGGTTTAATGAACTTTCATCTCTACCTACGTTTAATGATACATTTTTCACTGCATCACTATCTGGTAATTTATCACCAGCAGGGTTGATGTTGAATTCAACTAATTCAAATAATGCATCTTCATCCACTTCATCATATGTGTGAAGTTCCACTGCAATTGTGATATCCATAAATGTATTTCCATACGCATCAGTATCAGCAACATCCAACTGACTAACTGTCATTTTCCAATCATCATCCCAAACATCTTTGTATGTGCCAGGAACATAACCATCAGCTAAACTTGATACATCTTCTACCAAGAATTCTTCTTCGATATATTCATCAACTTTTACTTGACTACCATACTCTGTATTTGCTTTATAGTTGCTTGTTGGAATGTTGAAGAAATTTCCAACTGGTTTTCCGTTGATGTACATAATCATTGCATCATTATACTTAACTTTTCCAGTAATCGCATAAATGCTATCTACTTGTTTTTGTGTTAAGCGGAATGTGTGACGTAAATAGTATGTACTGTATGTTGTCCCATCATCGTTTGTCTTTAACACTTGTCCATTATCATTTTCTTTTGTCGTAAATTTCTTTCCTTGATATGTAGGCCAAGCAGCATCATCAAATTTCATATCGACACCATAGTCTAACCAACCAATTGGGTACGCCCAACCGTTACGTTTATTCCATCCTTCATACCATGTATCTTTATTTGGATCTGTATTATCATCCAAATATTTCCACTCCATTGTGTCTTGCGCTACATTATAATTCGACAAGACTTCGATTGGAGCTTCATCTTGTGTTTGTGTGACAAAAACTTTATGTTCGCCACCAAAGTTTCCACTCAACAATGTCATAATTGTTACTAATGTTATTCCAATTTTCTTAAACATAATTATCTCCTTACATGTTCAATTTCATTACTTGCTACCTATCATCGTGATACTTTACTTATAACGATGACTATTCAATGCATTTATGAAGCCTAGTACTCGTAATTATGTGTACATACATAACTCCACCCAAATTTGCATCCTTTGTAGTTACACTTGATGTATCTTTTTTCACCTAATCTTTTTGATATTTTCAAGTTATTCTACGACCAAGCTACAATAACATTACCTTTACACACAAAAATACCCCCTCTTTATTATCATTCCTCCTTCTATATAATCTTTATGATTACAAAATACAAAAGTAAGAAAATTTTGACACACAACTTTCCCCAAAATTTTATATCACTTCTTTTCTTATCTGTCCCCATTATGAAAGATTGCTATTTTCTAAGCAACCTAACATTTGCACCCTACCCGTGCATATTCCTGTTTTTTCATTTAATAATGATAACGTGTATTTACCGATTGTTGTATAAAATACAAAAAGCAACCGAAATTGGTTGCTAATTCAAATAGCAACTACATTTGGTTGCTTTTCTATTGTAATAAAAGATTAGATGGTAAGATTTTGAATTGTCTTTACTACATCATCTTTGGTTAAGCCAAACTCTTTTTGTAAGTATTCTTGTGAACCTACTTGTCCAAATGCTTCTTTACAGCCCATTCTCGTTAATGGAATTTGTAATGCTTGTTCTGCTATTACTTCAGCTACTGCACTACCTAGACCACCCGTAATTGAATGATTTTCCAAAACAACGATATGTTTTTTATCTTTGCTATGTTTAAGAATTGCCTCAACATCTAATGGTTTAATTGTAAACATATCAAGAACTTCAACATCGATACCTTGATTTGCTAGTTCATCTGCTGCATCAAGTGCATCACTGACAAGTTGTCCTGCACTAATTAATAGTACATCTTTACCTTCACGTAATAGATTTGCTTTTCCTAATTTGAAAGTTGAACCTTTCGCATAAAGATTACGTACACCTTTACGATTTCCACGTATATAGTGTATTCCATCCATCTTCGCAAATTCTTTAATGATCCAATCCATTTGTACATCATCAGCAGCATCACAAATCACAACATTTGGAATGGTGCGCATCAGTGCTACATCTTCCCATGTTGTATGTGTTCCACCATTTGGTCCAGCACAAAATCCTGGATCTGATCCATAAATATTTAATGTATTAAATGCATATGCTCCAGATAAGAAAATTTGATCAAATACGCGTCGTGATGCAAATGGTCCAAACGTATGCACAAATGGCACAAAACCAGTAACACTTAATCCTGCAGCTACTCCAATCATATTTGCTTCAGCAATACCTACATTAATAAAGTTATCTGGATGTGACTTTTGAATATTTGTCCATCCACTAGCACCACCTAAGTCTGCTTCAAGTGCAACTACTTTTGCATTTTCTTGTATTGCTTCTTGTAGGGCACCAACTACCGACATACGCATTTCTTGTTTGTCTTGTCTATATCTATCTAAAGTAAACATTAGGCACCCTCCTTTGCAATATATGCTTCCAAGTTTGCAATTGCTTCACTTGTTGCTAGTTGTGTTTCTTCGCTGTTAAATTTTACAGAGTGATTTGCTGCTAACTGTTCAAAGTATGGAATTCCTTGTCCTTTAATTGTATCTAGAACAATACATACAGCTTGATCTTTTACATCCAAACTCAATTCGATTGCATCAGCGATAGCTTTTTCATCTACACCATTAACACTTACTGTATGAAAACCAAATGCACGCATTTTTGCTTCAATATCAAATGGATTACAAACATCGCATGTATATCCATCTAACTGTCTTTTATTATTATCAATAAAGACGATGCAATTATTCAGTTTATTATGTGCGATATATTGGAATGCTTCCCAACATTGCCCTTCATTTAGTTCTCCATCACCAACGATTAGATATACTTTTTGGTCTGTGTGATTCATTTTGAAGCCTGTCGCGATTCCTGCTGCTACACTGGTTCCTTGACCTAATGAACCAGTTGTCATATCAACACCTGGTGTTTTTGAACGGTCTGGATGTGAAGGCATATTTGTACCTCCAGCATTTAAGGTATACAGCATATCTTTTTCAAAAAAACCAACATTTGCCAATGTCGCATATAATCCAGGACCAGCATGACCTTTTGATAAAACAAACATATCTCGCTTGTCCCATGATGGATTACTTGCATCGTAGCGCATATACTTTCCATAAAGTACACTCAACACTTCAACAATAGATAACGATCCCCCAACATGTCCGTATCCTAATGATGATAGCATTTTGATCACATCAAGACGAATCTTTGCAGATAGTACTTTCAAATCTTTTACTTCACTTGCATTCATACATCAAACCTCGCTACTTCTTCATCTCTGCATCGAGTTTTGTTTCTAGTTCCGTCATGTCCATAATGTTATCTAAGATAATCACTCTTGGTAAAGAAGACACGAATTGTTCCAAATCTTTTCCAACAACAAATAAGTCTGCTGCATTTTCTGTTGCATCACTTACTGATGAGTGTGTTACATCAATTCCTGTGTAGCCAAGGTTTTTTAATGTTTTTTCAACATTCATACGAACAAGCATACTTGATCCTAACCCTGAACCACAGCAACACATGATTCTTTTTACTTCCATATTTTTTCCTCCTTATGAAATTATTATACATTTTTAAATAAAGGAGATACGTAACATATCTCCTTTTTTGACCATATGTCAATTACTCATTTATTCAATTAGTCTGCTTTTTTCTTTGGCATAATGTAGTTGTAAGCAATCGGGATTAAGAATAATACAATACATACAACCATTAATGCATTTCCTTGCACAAATTGTGCGATGTTTCCAAAGAAGATACCAGCGACTGAGAAGTCAGCATCTGAGAATGTTGTGTTCGCAAAGTTTAACGCTCCCATAACTGGCATACAAATTGCAGGTAGGAATGTGATCAGTAATCCGTGTAGGAATGAACCAACTACACATCCACGTAATCCACCTTCTGCATTTCCAAATACTCCAGCAGTTGCACCACAGAAGAAGTGAGGAATTACACCTGGTAAAATTAAGGCAACAGGAATGATTGAAGAGTTAATAAATCCAAGAATAAACAATCCAACAATTCCACCAAAGAATGAAACTAAGAATCCAATCAATACCGCATTTGGTGCATATGGGAATACCACTGGGCAGTCAAGTGCAGGTTTTGCATTTGGTACAAGTTTTTCTGCGATTCCTTTAAATGCAGGTACGATTTCTCCAATGATTAAACGTACCCCAGATAGAATAATGTATACTCCTCCAGAGAAGTTTAATCCACGAATGAATGCCCAAATAAACCAGTTCTCACCGTTGAAAATTGGATCAAGAACTGCTGAATCACCTTTTCCAACTGCTACTGCTGTAACTAAAATGAAGAAGACAACCATTGTTAAACCAATTGCAACTGTTGTATCACGCAAGAATGAGAAACGTTGTGGGAAGTTAATATCTTCTGATGATTTTTTCCCTTTTACTAATTTTCCAACTTGTGCAGAGAACCAGTATCCAACACTACCAAAGTGTCCAAATGCAAGTTCATCCGTTTTTACGATTTTACGCATCGTAGGTTGTGTAATTGCTGGTGCAAGTACCATGATTAAACCAAGAACTAATCCACCAGAGATAATTAATGGAACTCCACTTAATCCACCAATGTTTAAAATAACAGCTAGCATACATGCCATGTATAGTGTGTGGTGTCCAGTTAAGAAAATGTAGTTTAATCTAGAGAAACGAGCAATGATAATATTTGCGACCATTCCTGCACACATAATGTATGCTGTTTCTTTTGCGAAATCTGCTAACCCTAAAGAAACAATCGCTTCATTGTTTGGAACAACCCCTTGTACTCCAAACGCGTAGTTAAATAGTGTTCCAAAATCATTTAATGATCCTGTTTGCAGGAAACTTGCTCCAGCACTTAACACTAAGAACCCAACAATTGTTTTTACGGTTCCTTTAACTACATCCTCTACTGGTTTCTTTTGTAGAATTAACCCCAGTAGTGCCATCAAACCAACAAGAATTGACGGCGTTGACAAAATGTCTAAAATTACTTGTAAAAAACTGTTCATTTGTAAACCCCCTTTAAATTATGTTTTACTAACAGTTATTCATTTGCAGCTGCAATGAATTGCGTATATGCATCATCTGCAGTTTTTGCAGTGGCAAGTTGTTCAATTCGTTTTTCATCTGTGAAGATATTAGATACAGCTTGCATCGCTTGCATGTGGGATTCTGAATCACTGGCAGCTAACGTTACGAGAAGTCGTACATCAAACCCATCTGGTTTGAAGCGTACTGGTTGACGTAATATCGTTATAGCCAATTGTTTTTTCAGTACCCCCTGCTCTGAACTTGCATGAAGTAAAGCTAAGTCTTTACATAGCACATAATATGGTCCAAATTTTTCAGTGTTTTCAATGATTGCATCGATATATCTTGCTTCTACATATCCACCATCGATCAATGGTTGTACGCCAACATGTATAGCATCTATCCAATCTTTTACACTCTCAACAATTTGTACGTTTTCACGTTGTAACATATTTTTCATGTTTTCCTCCCGCTTACTTCTTACAAGCACATTATCAAATAACTTAGACATAAATAGAAGTCCAAATGTATGCAACTGTTTGTGCAAAATTTGTACATTCTACAACTTCTTATCTTCATTATTGTACATAAAAACCCCATAAACATCATTGTTTTTTACAATCTGTCGATGGGGTGATCCGATTCTTCTATTTCGTTTTTAGTATCCGCCAGTGACTTTTTCACCAACGACAAGTTTAATTCCTGAACTTGTTCCAATACGTGTTGCACCCGCTTCTACCATTTTTTCAACGTCTTCAGCACTACGTACACCACCAGCAGCTTTTACTTCTGCTTTATCACCAACCGTGTCTTTCATCAATTTTACAACACGTGGGTTTGCACCTTCTGTTGAAAATCCAGTACTTGTTTTCACAAAATGTGCACCTGCTTCAACACAAAGCTCACTTGCTTTTATAATTTCTTCGTCTGTTAATAAACAAGTTTCTAAAATTACTTTTACGGTATTTCCTTTTGCAGCTTCAACTACTGCACGTACATCTTCACGTACTACATCATAGTTTTTGCCTTTTAATTCACCGATGTTTAAAACCATATCGACTTCTTTTGCACCTTGTTCGATTGCTACTTTTGTTTCCCAAGCTTTTGCAGCTGTACTCATCGCACCTAGTGGAAATCCAACAACTGTACAAACTTTTACATCCGTTCCTGCAAGTTGTTCTACACAAAAAGGTACCCAGTATGAGTTTACACAAACACTCATAAAGTCATATTCTTTCGCTTCTTGGCATAACTTTGCAATTTGATCACGAGTTGCATCTGCCTTTAATAACGTGTGATCAATTAATTTATTCATTTTCATTTTTATTTCTCCTTTGTTTTTTATTTACTCTATTCTTAATAAAGAATAGTCATACATAATGTACTTCAACACCATGGTTAAGCTTTCAGTGCTTTACCTATAACTTGTAACATTTGTGGGGCATTTTTGCAAGCAAGTATCTCTGATTGTATCTCCTCATTTGAAAATAGGTGCATAACATCCTTTAAGATTTTTAAATGTTTGACCTTATCTTCAGCAGCTAATACCAAAATTACCTTTGCCATTCTTTGTTTTGGAAAGTACACACCCGATTCAAATACATTCATATTAAAGTCTAGTTGGACAACTCCATCTTCAGGTTTTGCATGCGCCAATACCACATGGTCATTAATAAACATGTATGGTCCCATCTTTCGTGTTTGACGGATCATTGCATCCACAAAATCGGTTGTAATACTTTTCTTTTCAACAAGTGGTTCACTGGACAAGCGAATGGCTTCTTGCCAGTCATAGTCTTCATCATGAAAGTAGATTGTCTCTTCATTTAAAAAGGATAACATCCCTCTACTACCATCTTGAAGTGGATGATAACGAATCTCGGTAAGCGATTCTAAGTAATGCTGTAAATCGATTTTTAGTGCTTGATGGTCTTCTTCTTTGACGTATTTTTTCACAATTTCAAGTACATCATCCGCACGAATTTGTCCTTTGCCTGATGTACGCATACATTTTCGTAAAATCATAACACGGTCTGCATCAGATAAAATGGGATGCACAATAATGCAATTGCTGCAGTTAGGTACTTCAACTGTCGATATTACTACTTGATAGTCATCAAAAGATATATCGTTGCCACGAAGTGCAACTACATCAATGGTATCTGCGTGTGGTATAAGTGTACTAACTTCTGCACGAAGCATATTTCCTGTGGATATTCCATTTGGACAGATAATTAAAATGTTCATTTGATCTACTGTTTGATTGGTAGAAATGAATCCACCAAAATGTAGGGTTAAATATGCAATTTCATTATCTGCAATGGGAACTCCAATTTGTTGGGCTAAATACTCTGCTGCTTTTTTGGTAATTTCAAAGAGCTCTGGGTATTGTCCTTTTACATCATTAATCAATGGATTTCCTATTTGAATCCCATACCGATACCGATATAAACTTGCTTTTAAATGTACAAAGATACTACGTTCAACAACTTCTTTGTTTTCAAATTCAACACAAGCAAGTCTAGAAAATTCACTTACTAGTGAAGTTGCTAAATCATAGGCTTCTTGGTCTTCACTTACATCATTGATTTCCATCGATGTTACTTCAAGTCGTGAGCCAAGTAAATGTAAGGTTAAATAGATACATTCATCCTCTACAAGATGATGAAACTTTCTTTGCACTAACGTGTATTCATAAGTATCCATAATTTTATTTTTATCGATATCTGTAAAATGGAATGATTCATCTTCTTGTCCCAGTACAGGCACAAAATGAGCCAAAGCAACTAATGTATCTCTGACATATTGTGTATCTAATGTTTTTTCTATATAATCAAACTTCTTTAGGTTTTCCTCTACTTGTTCTTGATATGGAGAACTGAGTGCTCCTGTATGATAATATGAAATCAATTCAGGAAAATACAAGAAGAAAAGTGCACGTTTTCGAATGATGTCTCCTTGAATAATATAGCCTGTCTTATTCTCAAATTTTAAGGTAAGTCCATATTCTTGTAGTTTAGTAGATGCTACCTTTAAATCATTAATAATCGTATTTCTTGAGACTTGGCAAACATCAATAAAATCCTCAATCAACAATGGACGATCCTTTTGTAAAATCATACAAATGATAATAAGCACGCGTTCACTTGGTGAGAAGTATACATTGCGTACTAACGGTTCACTATACATCAATTCACGAATTTGTTCTTTCTGTTTTTGTGACAGATTGATCCCTTTACTTCTTTCAAGGGTGACTTCTTCAATGTTATGGCTCGCTAAAAAATCATTGATCTTACACAAATCATAATACACGCTTCGTTTAGAGATTTGTTTTTCATCAACAATTTCTTGAATCTTAATATGTACCTCACTTTGCAGTAATGTATTTAATAATTCCTGACATCTTGTATCGAGTTCAATCATGTTCGTCACCTCACCTAAATACACCATAACACATTTTATATTTTCAACGAAGTCCAAAATTTGTCATAAACTTGTCCAATAATTGTAAATCGAACAAGAATTAATAAATATTAAAAAGACAAAGCACAAACTTTATCACAGTTGATAAAATTACGCCTTGTCTTTGCACTTTGATTATTTTTGTGTTCTTACTTTTTTACGTGTGTAGAAAATCACTGCACCTGAGATAACTAATAATCCCATGTAGAATAATCCATTTGATGTATCTGCAGTTTTTACACTTCCATTTACACCTTCTACGCTTACAATAATATTATCTTTTTTATCTACATCAACCGAAGGTTTTTCACTTGGTTTTGGCGTTGGTTTAGGCGTTGGTTTAGGTGTAGGTGTTACTGGTTTTTCAACAGCTACTTTCGCAAAACTAACTTGTACACTTTGGTTATCTGTTATGTTTTCAATCGTGTAACTTGCTTGCTTATCTGCTACATTTACACTTTGATTATTTACCAATAATTTTGATACTTGGTATCCTTCATCTGCTTCCCATGCAACTTGATAACTTGCACCTTTACCTACTAAACGTGAAGTTGAAACACGTCCATGTTCACCACTGTTTGTTGTTACTTCATAAATTGGTAAATCTACTGAACTTGTCGTACTTGCTTGTTTTACACTCGTTGCTGTTTTATAGTCGTAATCAAAATTATAAACAAGTGTATTTCCAACTTTCCTGTTTGTATTTTGTGCAATTTGCACTTTGAAAGATAAATCAATACGGTCAAGTTCACTCATTTTTCCTGTATGTATTTTTAGTATACGACTTTGTGCTGCTAAGCTATCATCAACAATTACATTACTTGTAGTTATTAGTGAATTTGGTACATATGTAAATCCTTCTGGAATTTGTACTTCGATATCCAACTTTTCAATAAATGTATAGATATCAACATATATTCCATCAAAAATACTTGATAAATTATCTACAGAAGCATCATAGAATTGACCAGATGCACTCATTTGTGACATATTGTAAAGAACATCTCTAGCTTCTTGTGTAACCTTATCCAATCGATATCCAATCGAAGTAATATGTACATTTGGGTTATTAGTAACTAATCCTTGCATCGATGCATAACATGAATCACGGTATGCATCATCACTAGAAACTAAATAGTCTTGTGGCGCTCCATCACCTAATAAAACAAGATACTGCTTAGCTAAAACATTTCCATATGAATCAAATTGCAATTTAGCTGCTTCGATTCCATCTTTCATTGCTGTTTGTGCACCCGTAATCGTGATACCGTCAATTGCTTGTACTACTTGATTACTATCACTTGAAAGTTCTACATATGTAATCGCGTTTGGATATGTATCACTAGTTCCAGGAATTGTCATTCCTCCTCCAAATCCAATTACGCTAACGCGTATGTTACGATTACTGTGTGCAAGTAATTCCGTTGCGAATTGTTTTGCACTTTCTTTTGCTGTAGTAAATGGTTCTCCATGCATACTATATGAAGTATCCAATAGTAAAACAACATCAATGGGTTCATATGTAACTCCATTTTCACTTGTTTTTCCACCAACGATTGATAAATCTAAACTATACATATCATCACTACCAGCAACAACTGTATTAGAAGCTGTTGCATCTACTTGAATTCCTGGATCATCATTTTCACTTGCACTTATTTGCATCGTATATGCACTTAGTCCAAACACAATCACCATCATTAAACTTAAGAATACTTTTACTTTTTTCATCTCTATTTCCTCCTTCAACACATGACCGTCTAGAAACAACGTTAATTTATCCCTAGTTGCTTCTTAAGACGAGACACATCACACACTTGGATCACTTTTTTTAAAATAATTTTCAGATTCGAGTGAAACTTTGAGTTCATTACCCGCCTGATCTGTCACATAAAATATATTTGATGAATAGTTGTCATACACGAAAGTTATGGTTTGTGTATCTTTGTTATATGTAAATTGAAGATGTGGATCACCATTTTTTATATAGCGAATCTTTGCTTCATCCACACCAGATATCAAATCTTTTATATACACGGTACATACATCACCATCAAGTGTATATCCTTCATATTCTGGCAAATCGATATCAATGTTATTTACTTCAAAGCTATAACTATCTACAACCTTGTCATCTTTCATCAGATGTACTTCATAATTTCCATTTTCATAAATTGTTAAATCTTCCCTTTGATTCAACAAGATTTTGTCATAATTATCATTGGTTGTTTCTACACGAACTTCGATTGGTTGATTGGTGTAGTTGTCACTATAGTCTACATTTGCAATATGACTTGGTTCCACAATTGCAACTGGTTTATTAACCTGTGGTTTATCTTCAGGCATAGCAAACCAAATTGCAGCACCTCCAGCAACACATAATGAACCAGCAAGCGTGATTTTCCATGCACTAATACCTGCAGCTGCCACCTTAGGTATTGGTGATTGCATCAGTTCGGCGATATTTGTATGCAAATTCACATTTGCAGTTTCTGTTTCAAACATATACGCATATGTTTGATACATCAATGGTGTAAATGCAAGTGCTCTTGCTTTGTAGGTTTGTGGAGTTAACCCTTGTTCCTTCAATGATTTTTGTAAAGTTGTTTTTACTTTACGCAATCGACTTTTTACTGTTCCTAATGGAATATTCATAATCGATGCAATTTCATTTTCTGAATAACCATTAAGAAATTTTAAAGTTGCGACATCCTTAAACTTCGCATCAAGTGTATTCACTTTGTGCGAAACAACTTCATAAATCATTTTGTCATCACCATTTTCAGGCATTACAAAACGATGTTTATCAATATATGCATCCACATCTTTTGCCTGTTCTAATGAAATGGTTTCCGCTTTTGGTTTTCTGACAATGTTAATTAGTTCATTGTACGCAATCCGCATAATCCATACATGGAATGCTTCTGGATGCTTTAGTTTTGCGACATGTCGGTGAACTGCAATAAATGTATTTTGTACAACATCACTTGCAATTTCTTGATCACTTACATGATGTAAAGCAAAAAAGTATATGCGCTTATGATATTGCTCATATATTTTTTCAAATGCATGAATGCTACCTTTTTGAACATCTAAAACAATGTCTACTGTAATTGGATTTTTCTGTTCTTTTTTCATACTTTCTTCCCTTAACACGTTTCTGACACACACCGTGATTTCTCTCTATTCATCAATGATTTTATACTACACTAACTTTATTTTACGGGTCATAGGAAATCTGTCAATTCATATGCCCATCATATGAAAATAGTTATATTATATATAAAATCAAAACATAATTTGTATGTAAAAGTGTACAAAAAAATACGCCGTAATGACGTATTTCTTGAATTTCATTTTGTTTGGTCTACATCCATATCCTGCTAGAGATTTATCAAGATGTATGCCTTACCATTTGCAATACTGGTCTTGTATATAGTAAGAAAGCCAACGCATGTAATTCATGTATATTATAGTATAAACACTGTAAATAGCAACGCATATACCATAATTGCTTACTTGCAATCTATGCTTCTTTTTCCTCGTCTCTTAGTGAGATGATATGTTTCTCAATTGCTTCAAAGCGTCCTGACATTTTCGCTTTTGCTGTAAATTCACGGAAACGACGAATGATCGCTTGAAATGAATTCTTTGAATTTACAATTTCTGTGTAATGTACTTTTATTTTGAATGGACCTTTTTCTTGAATTTCATGTTTGAAGTATTGCTTTCCATCAGGCAAATCCATTTCCAAAGCATAAACTTTTCCATATTCAAATTCTGTGATGACCTTACGAGATATAAAGTTACCAGTTTTTAGTTGGTAGGTTTGCTTGTATGAAAAACCTTCTTTGATATCATTTGTACTTACACGCTTTTTTGTTGCTTTTGGCAACTCTTGAACAAAGCTGTTCACGATGAAATCAAAGTATTCTTCTTTTGATATTTTTAATGTCTTACTTAACTTCATGCAACTACCTTTGTGAATGCAAGAGCTGCTGCTCCAATAAGACCACTGTCTTCATCAAGATTTGATTTTTGGATATTTACATATTGACGTAAATTATCAAATGTTTTCGTTTCTACACGACGTTGAATATCTTCAACAAAACCATCAATTTTTAATGCTACACTTCCTCCAAGAATTACGATTTCTGGGTCAAGTAAGCTCATTAAACTTGCAATACCATTTGCTAAATATTCTTTTGCATCTTCCATGACTTCTTTTGCAATTGCATTTCCTTCAACTGCTAAATCGTTCACTTCACCTGCATGTTTTACATCTAAACCTTTTTCCTTTGCACGATTGGTAATTGCTGTACCACTACTAATCGCTTCAATTCCACCTGGCTTGATAATTCCATGACTTGGTCCATTACGCCATAGTGGCATATTTGCAATTTCATGAGCGAATCCATGCGCACCTTGATAGATTTCACGGTTAATAACCAATCCTGCACCAACTCCTGTTGAAATCGTTAAGAAAGAAACATAACGGTAATCTTTACCTTTACCGATAGTTGCTTCTGCTAGTGTTGCTAAATTTGCATCATTTTCTAGGAATACAGGTACACCCAATAATTTTTTCATTTCATCTGTCAGTTTAAAGAAATGCCAACCTGGAATATTTGGCGAATCAAGAACTGAACCATTAATTAAATCTAGTGGTCCTGGACAAGAAACTCCTGCACCAACGATTTCTTTATTGAATGAATCGATACTTTCTTTAATTTTATGTAATGTGTTTTGTGGTTCATGAATATCAGTTGCAAATTGCACGCGCTCTAACACTTCATATGCATCATTAATTAAAGCGACACGCGTATTTGTTCCCCCAATATCAATTCCTACTGCGTATTTCATATTTCTCCTCCTATGATTAAGATGTCTGCCTCTATCATTATACGATAAAAATGAGTAAGAAACTACTAGTCGAATCTTTTTATATACAACACTTTTCAATAGAAAAGAACTGCATGACACAGTTCAATTCTCATTCATCTATAAAATATATATTGCATATAGAAATATTGCTGCACCTATAATAAAAAGGAATAATCCAATCTTTAATAAAGGTAGTGTTTTCCCATCCCACGCTTTTTTATTTGTAAAAGCCCGAAATCGATAACTTATTGATGCTCCAGCTAACAATATAATACCAATACCACAAATCAAAGCACCAGTCATAGCTATTGGTTCATTTTGAAACAACAGACTAATTTCATGTAACATGTCAACACCTCTTTCCATACTCATATTATCAAAAATACATCGCATGTACTATTTATGTACCCGAATAGTTCAAAAAAAAGACCTAATGAATGTTTCATTAGATCTCATTTTCATGAAAATATGGATTATGCTTTTAGGAATGCAAGTGCTGCTGCTCCTAATAAACCACTATCTTCATTTAGGTTTGATGTTTCAATTTTAATGTATTGATCAAAACCTGGTAGTACTTTTGCTTTTACTAAAGCTTCAACTTCTTTTGTGAATCCTTCAATCTTTAATGAGACACTTCCACCAAGAATGAAGATGTCTGGATCCTCAACTGCAAAAATCATCGCGATTGCATTAGCTAAATATTCTTTTGCATCATCCATGATTTCTTTTGCAATTGCATTTCCAGCAACTGCTAAGTCATTTACTTCTCCAGCATGAGCAACTTCTAAACCAAGTGCTCGTGCACGATTGGTAATTGCGGTTCCACTACTGATTGCCTCTAATGCTCCACTTGCTAAAATGGAATGTTTTGGTCCATCTTTCCACATGATCATGTTACAAACTTCATTTGCCTGTCCGTGTGCACCTTGAATGATTTGTTTATCTACAACATAACCAGAACCAATCCCTGTTGAGATCGTTAAAAAATGAACGAAGCGATACGACTTTCCTTTTCCAACGGTTGCTTCGGCTAAACATGCTAAGTTTGCATCGTTTTCTAAATAAACGGATACACCATAGCGTTTTTCCATTTCTGCAACAATTGGATAATGAAACCAGTTTTCCCCTAAATTCACTGCCATACCAATTTTACCATTGATCAAGTCCATTGGACCTGCACAAGATAATCCAACACCAACAATGTCATGACCAAAATCGTAAATGGCTTTTCCAATGGAATCAAGCATCACACTAGGATCTGCTTTTTCTGTTGGAAACTCGACACGTTTTGTAATTGTATAATTTTCATCAACAAGTGCAATTCTCGTGTTGGTTCCCCCAATATCTATTCCTACCGCATATTTCATCTGAGTACCTACCCTTCAATCTTTTTATAACATAGAAAAAGAGCAAACACAATACTTGGTATATACCAATGTTGTATTTCCTCTTTTTTTCGTGTTTATTCGTTAATATATGGCTCAATTAAGGATGCAAACTTGTCATATCCTTTTTTGCTTAGATGAAGTCCATCTGTTGTATATTCTGGATTCATCTCTCCATCTTTTAAGAATTCTGGATACATATCAATGTATTTTACAACTGCACCATCAAAGTTTAATGCAAGCTCTTTATACTCTTTACCAAGTAACCATAACGAACGGTTATTACGGTTACGTGTAATTTTCTCTTTAGAGACAGGTAGTGGTGAAACGATATAAATTTGATCAATATGATAATTGCGTTCGAAAATCGCAAGTAGATTATTTACGTTAAAGGCGATATCTAACACATCACCTTGATGCGCATGTCCAGCAACATGTTTTCCATGTTCTTCATTTAAATCATTCGTTCCAATCATCAAGAATAATTTATTTGGTTTGTATAGTTTAATTGCATAGTCATGTAAATATAGTAACTGATGACTTGTTGCTCCATCCAATCCATTGTTGTAGATATGTGCATTTGGAAAATAATGCGCAATATCAAATCCATATAAAATAGAATGCCCAAATAATACGGTTTCGCCTGGAGTTGCTCCATAACCACGATCTTGAATCTCTTTTACTCTATCTTGTTGATAGTCAAAATACACGTTTTCCATTATTTCCCCCTTATAGTTAATTGCACTTTGTGCTTTTCTTCGTCCTTTTTATAAACCCATACCTTAATAATATCACCAACACTTACTACATCGCTTGGGTGATTGATGCGACGTTCACTCAATTGCGAAATGTGAACAAGTCCATCCTCCTTTAATCCTATATCAACAAAGGCCCCAAAGTCCACTACATTACGCACAACTCCTTCAAAAACATCACCCACTTTGATATCTTCAAAGGATAATACGTCTTGACGTAATAATGGCGCATCATATTTATCACGATAATCACGAAGTGGCATCGTAATGGCATCCAGTATGTCATCAAGTGTATATGCATCCGTTTCAACAGTTGTTGCTAGAGCTGTGCGATTGCAATTTTGAATGGCTTCTTTTGCTTTATCTGTACCCATATCACTAACTTCTAGTTGAAGTTCCTTTAATACCTTTTTTGCTACATCATAGCTCTCCGGGTGAATTGCGGTACGGTCTAATGGTTGTTTTCCATCTTCAATACGCAAGAAACCAGCAGCTTGTTCAAATGCTTTGGGTCCAATTTTTGGAATCTTTTTAATTTGTGTACGTGAAAGGATTGGTCCTTCTTTTTCACGATACTCAACGATGCTCTTTGCACTTGCTAGGGTTAATCCAGCAACATTACTTAATAAAGTAGCACTTGCTTGGTTAATATTAACACCAACTAAGTTTACTGCTTTTTCAACAACGAAATTCAAACGTTCTTTTAATTTACTTACAGGTAAATCATGTTGATATTGTCCAACCCCAATACTTTGTGGATCAATTTTAATCAATTCACTTAATGGATCAAGTAATCGTCTTGCAATGGAAATTGCACTACGTTCTTCTACATGTAATTTTGGAAATTCTTCAATTGCTAGTTTACTTGCACTATACACTGAAGCACCTGCTTCACTGACAAGTGTAAAGGCAACTGGTAAATTGTAATCTTTAATTACTTGTGAAACAAAGCGTTCACTTTCTCTACTTGCAGTACCATTTCCAATCGCAATTAAATCAATGTTGTATTTTTTCACAAGATCTACGAGTGTTTTTGTTGCTTCTTTCACTTTATTTACTGGTTGATGTGGATAGATGACTGCGATTGTTTCCATCTTTCCTGTATCATTAACCACGGCTAGTTTACAACCAGTGCGAAACGCAGGGTCAAAACCTAGAATCGTTTTGTTTTTCATTGGTGGTTGTAGTAATAATTTTTCTAAGTTTAGTGAGAACACATCGATACTTGCATCATGTGCTTTTTCACTAAGTTCACTTCGCACCATACGTTCGATACTTGGAAAAGCCAAACGTTTGCATCCATCCAAAATCGCTTCTTTTACATAGTCTACTGTTGCTGATTGCTCCCACTTGGCAAAGCGTGTAAATAGCCAGTTTTGAATATACTCTTCATTGATTTCAATATTTACACTTATCACTTTTTCTTTTTCAGCACGATCAATTGCCATTACATTATGTGGTTGTAAACTTGATACACGTCCTTCAAATGCATAATACATTTGATACACTTTCTTTTCATCTTCTGCATCTTTTTTAATCTTTGTGACAAGTTTTCCATAATTTGCCATAGAGTCATAGATTTTATTACGCACATTTTGTTTATCTGTAATCTTCTCAGCAATAATATCTTTTGCTCCTTGAATAATTGCTTCTTTATCTGGGTATGCTTCACACGCATAAGCCAGAATTTCATCATCTTGTAGAGTTTTTGGTAACTTCAAAAACAAGTTTGCAAGTGGTTCAAGCCCTGCTGCAATTGCTAGACCCGCTCTTGTTTTCTTTTTTTGTTTATATGGACGATAAATATCTTCCACCTGACTTAGTTTTGTTGCTTCTTTGATTTCAGCAACAATTGCATCAGTTAATTTCCCTTTTTCTTCTATTAAACGTAGAACATCTTCTTTACGTTTCTCAAGTTGTACTTGATAGTTGTACATCTCACTCAATTCACGAATTTGTTCTTCATCTAATCCTTTTGTCATCTCTTTACGATATCTTGCAATAAAAGGAACTGTGTTTCCTTCTTCAAGAAGCGTAAGGGTTGTTTGCACTTGTGCCTCTGATATTTGTAGTTGCTTTGCAACTGCTTCTATTTGATTCATATATTCTCCACTTTACTTGTCATTACATTTTTTAAAATTTCTACCATTTGCTTCATTTCATCAATACAAAGGTATTCATATTTTCCATGGAAGTTATCTCCACCAGTACCTAAGTTTGGCGTCAATAATCCTTCATAAGATAAACGAGCTCCATCTGTTCCTCCACGAATTGGTTCATAGTGAACAGGAATCCCCATATCTTGCATCACCATACGAACATCATCCACAATATACATGTGATCTTTAAATAGTTCTGCCATATTGTAATAACTATCTTCAATATCCACTTTGATGGTGTTCTTATCATATGTAGCATTCATTGCATCTTGAATCACGTAAAAATCTTGTTTTTGTGCTTCAAATTTCTCACGACTGTGATTACGAATAATATATTCCAATGTTGCAAACTCACTTTGTCCATTAAATAAAGTTAAGTGATTAAATCCTTCATAACCTTCAGTTTTCGCTGGATCTAAATCAAGTGGTAAAGCCATATGAAATTCCATCGCAAGTTTACTTGCATTAAGCAGTTTATCTTTTGCACTTCCTGGATGGATACTATTTCCTTGTACATGTACTGTTGCGCTTGCCGCATTGAAGTTTTCAAAACTAATCACATTAATTTCAGCACCATCAATTGTATATGCATAATCTGCATCAACTTTTTTTACATCAACGTGATCAGCTCCATGTCCAATTTCTTCATCTGGTGTAAAGATAACTTTAATCGTTGGATGCTTAACATCAGGATGTTTTACATAATACTGAATCAAATCCATGATGATACTGATTCCAGCTTTATCATCAGCACCAAGCAATGTTGTTCCATCAGTTACTAAAAGATCTTTTCCAATACAATGTTCCAAACTTGGAAACATTTTTGGATCCATTGTAATTTGTTCTTTCTCGTTTAAAACAATTGTCGAACCATCATAGTTTGTAATCAATCGTGGATTCACATGTTTTCCACTCATATCACTACTTGTATCCATGTGTGCAATTAAACCAATACAATCTACATCCTGTTCAACATTTTTTTCTAGTGTTGCATACACAACCCCATATTCACTTGTATACACATCAAGTAATCCAAACGCATTAAGTTGTTCTTCCAAGATTTTGGCTAACTCCAACTGACTTGCAGTTGAAGGAATACTTGTACTCATTGGATCAGATGTTGTTTCCATTTTTGCATACGCAATAAAACGATCTACTATATTCATTTTCATACCTTCCAATTCATTTTAACTACTGTTAATTTCCTTATGTAATTCCTTTGTTTTTATACATAAGGACTACGTTTTTATTATACGATAATTTCGATAAAAGTGGTAAAAATGCTTGTAAATGTTATACTAAATATATGAAAACATTATTACTAGCTGGAGAAATCACAGATTTCTTAAATGAGTTGTTTAACATCATCGATATTGAAGACATATTTAGCTTGATCTTTTTTATCGTTGTAATGGTTGGAATTGTATCAAGTTCAAGCAAGAAAAAGAAACAACAGCAAATGAAATATCAAACGACTTATGTACCAAAGGAAATGAAACGCCAAAATGTACAAGTTGATTTAACAAGCAAAAGAAAAAGTGCACCTAGACAAAAAAGTAAAGGTGCTGAAAAGAAAGGGATTTTCGCTCAGATTGCACAGTCGATTCAAGCTGGAATTGAAGAAGCGAATGCCCAAACCAATAAGCTAAAATCAAACGTATATAAACCAAATCAAAAAGTACAAATGGATGTGACAAATCATCAAGTTTCAGATGAGCAACAAAACTTATACGAAGAAAGAAATCAAGCATATGAAGTACGCAAGAGATTTGAAAAAAAACAGGCGAAAACAGATAAGCAAAGCATCTTAGATACAACTATGGATGCACACGAACAAAACGTTCTTGATGCAGAAACTGTATATACTGCTGCATATGATTCACGAATGAGTAATGAATATCAAATGTTTGCTTGGGAACCTGTTGTCCCTAAAGAAGCAATGGCTGCTGAGCCTGCAATAGAAGCAGAACCGGCACTATCCGTAGACGAAGAAAAAGGTTGGATTATTATTTAATAATCCAGCCTTTTATTATAGAAAAACACTTATGAATACCAATACAATCCACAACAAACCGAGTGTAATATTTTGAATTACCTTGTTTTTGTATAGTGGGTCTTTGTATCGATCACGATAGCGATTATAACTTTGTTTAAAAAAGAATAGAGAAATATAAAAGTAACTTACATATAGCGGAAAATTATAAAGTAAAATACCTAAACCAACTAGATATAGCAATACTTTCCAGTGCATGTTCAAAATCGGTTTTGCGCGTTTATCAAGGTGTTGTTTGACAATCTCTGATACATCTGTGACAACTTTGCTTGCAACTGCTTTTACTTCATCGCTTGCATTATCCATGGCATATCCTTGATAGGTAGCAATCATCTGCATATCATTTCCTCCATCACCAACAACAAGAACATCTTCTACAGGTGGTAAATGATTGGAAACCAACCATTGCAATGCAGTTGCTTTATTACTATCTTTGCCATTGATATCTAACGTTTCAATATTTGGATTTATTGATACTTGAGAACCATAATTTTGTTGGAGTAGTTTTGCTGATTTAACTACTTTATCATGACTATCAAAACGCATATCAATTCCGTAGTATGTGTATGCCTCTACTTTTTCGATACCCATTTCTTTTGTGAAGTAGTTGTATGTTTTTGCCACTTCAATATCACTGTTAACTAAGATACGATCAAAACCTGCCGACAAAATATAATACGAGCTACTGCGTACAATTGGATCACTAATTATCATTTTGGCTAGTTCACCTGAAAAGGATACTTCATGAATCACTTCATATGCATTATTGTAGATCACCGAACCATTATTGCAAATGGCAAAGTGAAATGGAATTTTATGTTTTTCAATGTCTTTTCGTAGTGTTAAAATATCACGACCTGTCACAAAGACAAACACATGTCCTGCATCGATCCACTCACCAATAGCAGTAATAGTTTTCTTGTGGATGATTCCTTTTTCACTGATGAGTGTCCCATCAACATCGCTTGCTAATACTTTCATAATCCTCCTTTTAAAAAAAGGTAGGTTGTCCTACCCTTTCATACTGATTTCAAATGCTTCAAATAATAATACAGCTACATATGCTCCTGGATCCAGTAAATCTCTAGAAGCTTCTCCTCGTGTTGCTGCACGTCCATGTTTGGCAATCATCGTAGCAGTTTGCTCATAACCTTGTCTAGCTGCTTTGCTTGCTTTACTTGCTAATTGCACTAATGGAAGTTCTATATTTTCTTTTAATACTTGAACTGCTGGATCGATTCCATCAACAAATGTTTTTTCACCAACGTTTGCCTTACCTCGATTGATAACACCTGCTTCAAAACTGTTGAAGAACTGCACCCAGTTTTCATTTGTAAGTTCATTTTGATTTCGTAAATCTTTTCCTGCTTGCATCAAACCAGAAGCCATTAGCGTTCCCATCGTTGATGGCACTGCACTTGCCATGGCTTTTCCACCAGCATATACAAGTTTTCCTAGATCTTGTTCATCAGTATCTTTGATAGCAAGATATGCAGCGCGAAATCCATCTGACATGGTAAGTCCTAAATCTCCATCACCAACAATTTGATCCATTTCAATAAGTGTTTCTTTATTTTCTTGCATGATGTTAGCAACAACTTCAAGATATCGTTTCATCTCTTGTAACATATTGCCTCCTACATTTGCTTAAAAAATGGTGTATTGACTGGATAATCAATCAATGGTTTTAATTCTTCATCAACTTTCAGCAGTGAAATCGAAACACCTGCCATTTCAAGTGCTGTTGCATATTCACCTACATAATAACGATATGCTTTAATGCCTTTTTCTTTTAAAATCGAATCAATTTTTCTTGTAACAATGTACTGTTCATCTAGTGGAGTTGCACCCAACCCATTAACAAGCACGGCAACTTCATCACCTTCAACATATGGTAAATCCACAAGAATTTGTTGCATCATTTCTTCTGTGATTTGATCTGCACTTTCTAATGGACCACGGCGTATTCCTGTTTCTCCATGTATTCCCATACCGATTTCCATTTCATTTTCTTCAATGGAAAATCCTGCTTTTCCAACTCTTGGAACTACACATGCACTTAAGGCAACACCCATCGTACGTACGTTATCTGCTGCTTTTTGGGCGATTCTTGTAACGGTTTCTAAATCATACATTTTTGCCGCTGCTGCTCCAGCACATTTATAGACAAAGAAAATTCCAGCCACACCTCTACGTGTGCTTTTTTCTCCTGGTGCACTTGGTCCAGCACTAGCTACATCATCAGCTCCAAGAACGGTAGTCACTTGTATATTTTCTTCAAAGTCGGCCATTTCTGCAGCCATATCAAAGTTAAAGATATCCCCATTATAGTTTCCATAAATGTAAAGAACTCCTGCACCTTGATCAATGTCTTTGGTAATTTCAAACATTTGTTCTGCTGATGGAGATTGAAATACATCACCTACTGCACAACCATCAAGCATCCCATCACCAACATAACCTAGAAATAGTGGTAAATGTCCAGATCCACCACCAGTAGAAATTCCTACTTTTCCTGGCGTTTTGTTTTTGGTGACATAACACTGAAGATCATCATTTACACAAGTTACTTGGTCTTGATGTGCAATATAGATCCCTTCTAACATTTCCTTTAGATAGTTCTCTGGATTGTTTATAATCTTTTTCATATAGAACCTACTTTAGTGTAATTTCTTTTGGATATGCCCAACTTTGTAATTCTTCAGCTGGGAAGAATTCAGGTTCTTTACCATTCAATGCAGTTAATGTGTTGTAGTAAAGTTGTGCAAGTTCTTCAATATATGCAGCTTTTAAATACGCTTCATAAATGTCATTTGCATCACATGCAACTGCTCCATGACCTTTCATTAAGAAACAATCCGCTTCTTTTACTGGCTCGACTGCTGTTTCTGCTAGCTCTGGGGTTCCAGGACGACCATATGCAGCTACTGGCACACGACCTTTTGATAATCCCATTGTTGCAACTTCATAAACAATCGCTGGTAATGGTTTATTTAATACTGCAAATGTTGTTGCATACATAGAGTGTGTATGTGCAATAGCAACCACATCTTCTCTTGTTTCATATATTTTTAAATGCATAAGTGATTCACTTGTTGGACGTAATCCAGATAAGTTTTCAATTACCACTGCATTCATATCCATTACAATCATATCTCTAGGTGTCAACAATTCACGGTCAACACTTGTTGGTGTAATTACAACATAACCAGTTTCTTTATCACGAGCAGAAAAGTTTCCTGATTTATGTTTACATAAGCCATCTTTTTGTGCGCGTTTTGCGATTTCGCACACATCTTTCTTTAAAGCTTCTAACATAGTTCCTCCTATTTTATTAATATGTTAAGCATTTGGTCAACATCACTTGCTTGACGCAATGCTTTCATTTTCGTTTCATTCTCTGTTATTTCAATAAACTGAAATAATGGGTTTAAGTGTTTGGTACGATCTGGTGTTGCTAGTACTACAATCATATCCGCTTCTAAATAATCAAAGATCGGAATACGTTTTGGTAGTCGTAAAAGTCCCATTGCAACTTCATTTACACCATCATCAATTCCTGCATGTGCCACGATGACACCATCAGCAATCGCAATATATGGTTTATCTTGTTCAATCGAATCAATCATCTTTTTTACATAACGAGATTCAATATCTCCTTGATCGAGTAAGGGTTTAGCTGCCTTTTCAATGGCTTGTTGCCACGAAAGTTCTTCATGTTCTACTTGAACGGTTTTTATCGTTAAAATATCTGCAAGTGACAACTCTACTCCTTCTTGATGTACAACTTTTTGTGTAGGTAAAGAAGGATCTTGAAATAAGTAGTGTTGCAAGTCTTTTACCATTTGCTCATTATCATCCACTTGGGCGTGTTTTCTAACAATATCCATAATCTCAGATAAGTTGATGCGATGTGGTTTAATTCCACTTAAGCTTCCCATCACCTTTTCTCTAAAACGTTGTTTTGCATAATCATTTAGAAATGGCTTTACTAAATATTGTGGTTTTTCACTGTCCAAGCGTACCGTTGTAAAAATCAAATCGTATGGTTTATCATATTCTTCAAATGCACGAATTGATAAACAATCTTTGAATTCAATCTCAGGTAACAATTCAGATAGTGTGACATACAAATAGTTGGATACTGTCACACCGTTTGAACAAATTACAATCGCTTTTTTCTTTTCCTCAATGATCTCAAGATTTCCTTCTTTTTTTAGCCACGCTCCAAAAAGCACAGTTAAATACACAAGTTCATCATCAACGATTTCACTTCCTACAAATGCTGCAAATGGTTGACTTGCTCGTCGTACCATTTCATGCAGTTGGGCATGTTGTGGTAAGACCATATCAATTGCACTATTTTCGATATGAAATTTGTATTTCATTCGATAATATGCAGGTTTACAGTGTTGCACTAATGCTTCTAGTAGTGCGGATTTTCCTTGAATTTGGACCAAGGAAATCTCTTCAAAGCGTTCAATCATATCAAATGCTGCATCAGTAATTTGCTTTTCAACTTCCACATCATCCGTACGCATCGAACTCACATTTGAACTTTGAATTTGTGCTGCAATAAACATCCGTTCCAACTGATTTTCTACGGCATATTTTTGCACAAGAATATTGGTTGCTGTATATTCACTAGTTCCAACAATATGTTGAAATGATTCAGCAATTGCATCCAATAATTTACCTTGTTTGATGCGACGTAAAATCAAATATAGAATAAATGGTAATTCCTCCAAGCGTTCATCTGTGAATTTGATATTTAACTTATCTTCGATCAACATAATCGATTCATACACAGATGCAAATTCTGCTTCTTCAATATTACAGATTTTCTTTATGACACAAGCTCCATTTGGCATTAGTAATACTTTGCGAATCGCCGTGATTAAACTTTCACGTTTCGCAAATTCGCTTCCTGTCATTCGATATCCATCTTTTCTTGAATAATGCACATCTACTTTGTAATTACGACATAAGGTTTGTTGCAGCTTTTTAAGATCAAGTAAGAATGTATTCTTACTAATATTGAGTTCGTATGTAAAATCAGCAGTGGATAATTCTTCTTGGCGGCATAGTAAAAGAAGCACAATTAAATACTGTCTTTCTTTATCTGAATATGTATAATCAGCTTCTTCTAGGTTAAAGTTTTCGGTCTTATATTCATCAATAACTGGTGCTGGAATTTGAAACTTTCCCGTTTTTAAACGTTCAATGCATTCAAATCCATTATCCATTAGATAATCATTTACTTTCTCTAGCGAATAACTCAGTTGCTTTCTTGATAAATCAAGCATGTCTTGTAATTGCTTTCCAGTAATTGTTGGATTATCTACGATTTGTAATAAGACATTACGACTTCTTTCATCCAAATATGCCATCCTTACCCCCTGTTTCTATTTATACACGCAAACCCATACTATCTGCTTCCACTTCAAGTAATTCATGAAGTTCATCATCCATACGCATGATGGTTAATGCAGCTCCATTCATATCTAGCGAGGTTACATAATTACCAACCAACACTTTATCAATATTGATATTTCTTGCTTGAAGTTCGCTTTCAACATCATTATACAATACGTAAAGTTCCATAATTGGTGTTGCTCCTAAACCAGAGACAATTACAGAAAGTGTTTCATCTGCTTTCACTTCCAAATCATCAACTACAGCCTTTACCATATCTTTTGCAATATCTTTTGCATTTTTTAAATCTTCCACATGCATTCCTGGTTCTCCATGGTGTCCAATTCCAAATTCCATTTTTCCTTCATCAATATGGAAGTTTGGTTTTCCTACAGCAGGAATGGTACATGAAGATAATCCCACACAAATACTGCGTGTTTGATCCACTGTTTTTTGTGCAACATGAATGACTTCATCAAGCGTAGCTCCTTGACTTGCCTTTGCCCCTGCAACTTTCCACATGAATACACCACCAGCAATACCGTGACGTTTTTCTTTTGTTTCTTTTGGTGAAGATGATACATCATCTGTTGCAACAACGTATTTTACTTCTACTCCTTCATCTAGACACATGTCGACTGCCATTTTTACATTCATGTTATCTCCAGCGTAGTTACCAAATAAGCAAGCAACTCCATTTCCACTATCAACACTCATAAATGCATCATAGAATGCTTGTGCTGGCGGAGAAGAAAATACTTCTCCAACCGCTACTGCATCAAGCATTTGGCGTCCTACATAGCCAAGAAATGCTGGCTCATGTCCACTTCCACCACCACTAACAAGTCCTACCTTGCCAGCAATCGGTGCCGCTTTTAATTTCATAACATGATCATTTTCACTTAATATTTCTAACTCTGGACGAGCTTTTTCAATACCTTTCATCATATCCTCAACGATGAAATCAGCATGATTCACAAATCTTTGCATACTATAACCCACCTATCTTAATAACTTCTTACAGCCATCAGCAAACGACTCAAGAATGAGTTGGGCACTTGTTGCACCGGCATCTTGATGCCCTTTTGAACGTTCCCCTAGTCTTGATGCACGTCCAAGTTTTGCCACCATATGTTTTGTTGCTTCAAGTCCTGCTTGTGATGCCCCAACCATTTCAGTTAACGCTTTATTTACATCTTGTGATGCATCAAATTCTTTATGATATGCGTAAATTGCTGGATCTAATACATCAACCAGTGTTTTATCATTCACTTTTGCTGGTGATATCTTTTTAATATTGTCATATGCTTTATCTAGCATTTCACCAATGATTTGACCATCAATCTCTTCATGTTGTTTACTAGCAACATATAGGCCGCGAAAGAAATTTCCGTATAATGGACCCATACTTCCTCCAATTTTACTCATAAGCATTTTGCTGATGATTTGAAAACCTGTACTCATGTTTTCTTCACCTGTCAATGCTTCTTTTGCTAGTGTAAAGCCTTTATTCATGTTAATTCCATGATCACCATCACCAATTGCACCATCGATTTCACTTAAGTAATCACGATTTTTTTGAATGCATGTAATGATGGTTACAACTATTTCAATTCCTTCTTGATTCGTAAACTTCATATTATGCTCTTTCTGCTGCTGCTACTTCTTTTGCGTTTTTTGCTTCTCTACGTAATTCACGGTAGTACATTGTGTATCCTGCTAACCAAGCTACAAGTACAACCACTGGGATAAAGTTTCCATTCACTACATCAAATATTTGCGAAATTCCATATGTAAATACTGGACCATCAATTGATGAGTTTGAAATCATTTGTCCTGCTGCTAAATCTACAGCGCCTGTTGTGTTTGCTAAGTCTGTAATAAATGGTGCAAATGCTGTACCAATCCATAAGAAACATGGAACACCGATTGTACAAAGAATTAACATTCTTGGTAAGTTTCCTTTTGTTACTAGGTATGCAGGTACTGCTAATGCAATATTGATAATTCCAGCAAATGGTAAGATTTCGTTTCCTGGTAAAATCATAGACATTAATAATGTTACTGGCACTGACCAAATAACTGCTAACCAAATTTCATTTGATCCACCAAGGAATGGCCAGTCAAGACCAACAATTAAACTTCTTCCTTCGAAACGTTTGTTCATAAAGTCACTAACTGCTTCAGAAATTGGTGATAACGCTTGCATAAAGTATTTTGAAATAACCGGGAATAATGTTAATGCAGTTGCAGCTTGAACTCCTAATGTTAAGATTTCAGCTGGACTCCATTTTGCCATGATTCCAAATACACATCCTAAAATAAATCCAAGAACGTGGTTTTCTGCAAAGATACCAACTTTGTCTTTTAATGCTTCTGCATCAAAGTCTTTGTTGAATGCAGGAATTTTACGTAATAATAAATCGAATGGGTACAAAATAGCTCCAAAGAATACCATTTTGTGTGTACAAGTAACTCCAGGAATTCCTGATAATTCTTCAATACGGTGTGAGTGTACATCCGCTGTTTTAAGTTCAAAGATAATTTGAATTGTCGCAACTACAAATGCTAAAGGTACACTATCTGTAATGGCAACAACACAAACTGCAGTAAAGATTTTCCCCCATACATTCCATAAATCCGCATTGAATGTTTCTGTTTTCTTTAACACGATCATAATAATGTTCACAACAATAAGTAATGGGAACATTAAGAATGCATATGGCCATGACCATGAGATTGTCGATAATGTTGTCCATCCTCCATCAACAATTGGTAATGAAATACCTGTTGATTCTAACATTGCTTCTGCTGCTGGTGAAATTGCCCCAGTCATAAAGCTAATAAGCATTGACATTCCGGTAAATGCAACCCCTAATGTAATACCTGCTGAGATTGCATCTTTCACTTTCATACGAACAAGCAATCCTGCAAAAATGATGATAATTGGTACGAATACTGCTGCCCCTAAACTAAGTAGCCAGTTAACTACATTTTGTAAAATATCCATAAATTTAAACTCTCCTCTTTTGTTTTCTTATTAGCCATTATTCACGGCATCAATTAGTCTTTGTAATTCCTCTTTTTGTTTCATTCCTGTAAGAAATGCAATTCCATTGATTACTGGAATTGGGTATTCCTTATTTGTTTTCGTAATTGCAATATATGCAACCGCATCTGTCAAATGACGATCCACAGATTTTAAGTCTACTGCTTCTACTTTTGCGTCCACTTTATTTTCTTTTAGTAAACGATTTACTTTACTTGCTACGGTTTGTGAAGTTGCTACTCCACTACCACAAGCCACGATTATTTTTTTCATAGTCCCTCCTAATCGAATCCTTTTATATTGATTATTTCTTGATAATATTCATCTACTGTTTTTGCATTGAGTAAACGATCCATCAAATCTTGATCCTGCAGATTATCAACTAGGAGTTGCAACATTTCCACATGTCCATCACCTTTTATGAATCCAAGAACAAAGATTAGTTGAACGTCATGCCATACATCACTGGTTGCCATTTCACACCAAGCAATTGGTTTTGCTAGTCGAACTGCTGCAACAAATGGGGTGATAATATGTACTGCATCCGCATGCGGTATCGCAATTGGATATGGTTGCGTTGGTAAGCCTGTTGGGTATGCTTCTTCCCTTGTTACCAATGCTTGATAATATGTTTCCTTCACAAATCCTTTGGCAAAAAGTATTTCACTCATTTTCGCAAAGAAATCATTTTGATTTTCTACCTGCATATCTAGTTGAATCAGGTCTTTGATAATCATTGAACTGTCCATTTACTCTCCTTTCGCAATTGCTTGCATCTGCGCGCCGATCCATGGCAACTTGCTTAATCACATTATATGAGTAGAAACATTTTCAGGCAAAGCAATTTCGGGACAATTAATGCACAACACAATGTGCAATACAGTGATGGGCGCTAAAGTTGCGCAACCTTGTGACGTAAAATCCATAAAAAAATACCAAACTTTTCCATAAAGAATGGTATTTCTAATAAATTATCACAAATTTTGATTCATAATTTCGACTAAAGTAAACATGTCATGACCCCATGTTAATTTTAAGATACAGCAATTGCCAACACCAGTTTCCTTAATCGCTTCAAGACTAGGATCCATATGACAAGTCTCTAAGAAATAAGCAATACTCACTCCTGAACTTACTGCAAGTATGACTTGACTATCCCTATCTTGGCAAACTTGTTGCAAATAAGAACTCACTCTAGTTTTTACATCCTGTGCGCTTTCTCCACCAACTTTACTCGTTAATGTATCCCCATAAATATCTTGATGACTTGATCCTATATAGACTTCACCTTCTGCTTCTCCATACCAACGTTCACGTAAATCTTTACTTCGTTGATATGGTTGATTTGGTGCTATATACTCCATTGTGTCACAACATCTTTCACTCGTAGAACAAACAAGTGTATCAAAGTTTACATCTTTCAGTATTTCATGTGCCTGTTTGGCTTGTTCAATCCCTTTATCTGTTAGTGGTGAATCACACCACCCTTGAATCCGGTGCTGTACATTGAAGTACGTTTGTCCATGTCGAACTACATATAATGTTTTCATATACAATTCCCTCTACATGCATTATAAAACGTTATGTTTTTTACAACAAATGCTTTTGGAAACAAAAATTGCACATCTTTATGCACATAATAGGTCCCAATGAAATCTAGAAAAAAAAGACTTCATCTCAGAAGTCCCTTATGTATGTAATGCATCAATAAAGTCGATAACTGCTTGTTTGTCTACACATTCATAATCAAGTTCGTGATTATTCGCATATCCATACGATACTTGTTTTGCTTTTGCTGTAAGATCTCTTTTCCATGTTTTACATGATGCATGTACTTGCTGCAACTGCGTTTTTTCAAGTACTTTCTTTACATTATCTGCGCGCAAGCCTACACCACCTAAGATTTCGATTTGCTTTCCGTATGTATTTTGTAGGTAGGCAAGTGTTTCAATTCCAACAATAGCAGTTTTTCCTTGTCCACTTGTTAGTACACGATCCACCTTACAATCGATAAGTGTACACATTGCTTCATCAATATCTTGTACGACATCAAATGCACGATGTACAACAGCTTGTCCACCATACCTATGAATCAAATCACAAAATGCTTTTGTGCGTGTAGCATCAATTGTAAAATCTTCATTTAGAAATCCAAACACAATTGCTTCTACACCTTCTTGTAATAATATAGTTGCATCTTGTTTCATCACTTCATACTCTTCATTTGTATAATGAAATCCACCAGCTCTAGGGCGCACCATAGCTGCAATTGGCAATGAAATATGTTGTTTTACTAATTTCACAGTTCCCATACTTGGCGTTAGTCCACCTAAATATAATGCACTATTTAACTCAATACGGTTTGCCCCACCTGCTTGTGCAGCCAAACAATCTTCATAACTTCCTGCACATACTTCAAAAATTATATCTTTCATAATTCCTCACTTAATTTTGCATACAAAATGCAAAAGACAGAATTGCTTCCGTCTTCTTTACTTGGTATATAAACGTGCGTATTTTTTCATGAAGGCATCATTTTTTTCAAACCCTCCATCAACATTCGCACTCACGAACACTTCAACTTCTTGTCCATTTTGAGCTAGCGTACTTGCGCAAACTACGCTGATTGCACCACAAATAAATGCATTGGCAATCGATGATGTTGGATACATTGGAATATCGATTCCTTCAAAATAGCTTGCTGCATCTCCTTTTTGTCCGCAGTTATCAATAACAATATCTGCAACTTCTAGTAAACGTTTGTTGTGTTTATTGCGTGGCTTTGTTTCCATTGAATGGTGTACGTTAGTAATTGCAATAACGGTTGCTTTACGTCTTTTTGCTTCAACTGCAACTTCTACTGGATATGGATTTCTTCCAGAGTTACTTGCAATTAAAACAACATCACCTTCTTGAATATCAAATAAATCGACAAGTAGATCCCCATATCCATCAAGATTTTCAATTAGAGAACTCTTTGTTGGATGCTCATTTAATGTCAATTCTGTAGGCATCATTGGCACCACAAAAGCAAGTCCTCCTGCACGACCATAAAACTCTTCAGCTACAGAATGTGAATGTCCACTTCCCGTCACTAAAAAGCGATGTCCTTGACTATGCGCATTTGCAATAGTAATTCCTGCTTCTTCTATTGCCTTTGCTTGCGTATCCTTAATCTTATGCACGACGTCTAAACCAATACTAAATGTCTGCTCAACTAGTTTCATAAGTTTCTCCTATTTTAAGATTTCAAAATGTTTACAAGCTTCATAGATTCCATTTTTACCACATGGTTTTGTCACAAAGTTTGCTTTTGCTTTTACTTCATCGACGGCATTGCCCATTGCAACACCAATCCCACATGCTTCAATCATACTTATATCATTATAATTATCACCAAAAGCTATCGCTTGTTCCATCGTGCATCCAAGATGTTCACAAATATGTGCAATCGCATTTGCTTTACTTGTCTTCTTTGGGTGAATATCAAATCCATTTCCAAAGAACTTATCAAATTGTAAGTGTGGATACTTCGGTTTGATTTGTTTAAAGATGCTTGGTTCAACACGACTCACTGCAGCTAAAGGTAAACTTTGCGTATGACGTGTTTTCTTTTTTCGATGATCTTCAAAATTGCCCCAACGACCTAGCAAGATCATCAAACGATTTTGCAAAGGAAGTTTTCCTGCATATAAATATCCTTTTTCAGGAAATTGAAATTGTAAATATTGCTTAAAGTGCGTAAAATCTTGGACAAGATTTTCTGTATCCTGTTTCGATAATGGTTCACTATACAATTCATTAAATGCATGATCCATAATGTAGGTTCCATTCAAACAAATATAATAATCAAATGTGAAATACTGTGATAGTTTTTCTTTTACGAAGTATGGTGGACGACCACTAGCAATTGCAAGTTTCATTCCTTGTTCACGTAATTTATTTAGACACATCAAATCATCTTCTTCGATTCGATGTGTTATGTGGTTAAACAAAGTTCCATCAACATCAAATGCAGCTATTTTTATATCTTTCATATTTGGCTATCACAACTATTTCTTGTGATATAACTTTTGCGTTCTAAATTTTGGTGAACATGTGTAATTCATTTTTAAACGGTTAAATACATTCTCATCATCTTTTCTTAAGATTACCGTAGAGTGTACTTCACATCCTTGAAGTTTCTTTAATTGTTGCATGGCAAGTTCAGCAACTGGGTTTGTTGTTGCACTTACTGCAAGCATGACAAGCATTTCACCTGCATGAATACGTGGATTATTATTTCCAAGTATATCCGTTTTTAGTTTTTGGACTGGCTCAATAACCGATGGTGAGATCAACGGTAAACGATCATCAATTCCACCAAGTGCTTTTGCGGCATTTAATAAAGCTGCTGAACTTGCGCGTAGTAGAGTCGATGTTTTCCCTGTGATTAAACGACCATCAGGTAGTTCAATTGCAACTGCTGGTTCATCTGTTTCGATTGATTTTGCTTCGCTTGCACCAACCACCTTACGGTTACTTGGCTTAAGATTTGCTTGGTTCATCAACATTTCAATTTTTTGAATGGCTTCTTTTGAACCTGTCCCCAAACGTTCATTGACTAGTGATTGATAGTAACGACGTAAGATTTCTTTATTGGCTGCATCTTGTGCAGCATCATCATTTTCAATTGCATACCCTGCCATATTTACACCCATATCTGTTGGGCTTTTATATGGCGATACACCATTGATGTTTTCAAACATACGACGCAACACTGGGAATACTTCTACATCACGGTTATAGGAAACAACCGCTTCTCCATATGCTTCTAAATGGAATGGGTCAATCATATTTACATCATCAAGTTCTGCAGTAGCTGCTTCATATGCTAAGTTAACTGGATGCTTTAATGGAATATTCCAAATTGGGAATGTTTCATATTTAGCATAACCAGAACGCACCCCACGTTTGTGATCATGATACATTTGTGACATACATGTTGCCATCTTTCCACTTCCTGGACCAGGTGCAGTTACGACAATCAACTCTCTAGTTGTTTCAATGTATTCATTACGTCCAAATCCGTCATCACTTAAAATGACATCCACATTACTTGGATATCCTTCAATTGAATAGTGGACGTACACTTTTACATCCATACTTTCTAAACGTTCACGGAATTGAACTGCTGTTGGTTGTGCCATAAACTGCGTAATTACAACACTTCCTACATATAGATCAACACTTCTAAATGCATCGATTAGTCGCAATACTTCTTGGTCATAGGTAATTCCTAAGTCACCACGAACTTTACTTCCTTCAATGTCATTGGCATTGATTACAATCACGATTTCTACTTTATCTTGAATCTTCGAAAGCATTTGTACTTTAATATCTGGTAAGAATCCTGGAAGAACTCTTGATGCATGATAATCATCAAACAATTTCCCGCCAAACTCCAAATATAAGCGATTATCAAAGCTGGCAATCCGCTTTAAGATATTCTCACTTTGTAACTCTAAATACTTTTCCGAATTAAATGCTATTTGCTCCATTCATATAACCTCATTAACTTTCCTTAACATTATAGCAAACTTCCAAGATGAAAACGCATCAACTCAATGAAAATAAAGAAAAGTTTTTCATTCTTTATATATCACACGAAAAATAAGCATATATTATGATATATTATTATCCTTCATCATTAATGAATAAATTTACATTTAGTTACATTAGTTTACATTTTTTCATTTGATTCTCTAGATTTATTATCATTTATATTGTAATATGTAAGTACTATCAAATGTGATATGTTGATAGTATGTGTTTATCTTTGATGTATATCTATGTGTGATGGATATACGCAAAGAATGGGATAGAAATGTCTATATATTCTAGTTTAACTAGAAAAAAAGACTTCATCGAAGAGAAAAGTATTCGCTATATAATGGATACTTTTTTCTTTATCTTATTATGTAACAATTTACATTTTATGAAAAAATTACATTTTTCATTGACATGTGTTTTCATGTTTGTTACTATTTGATAAACCAATGAATGGGAGATCAAGCGATTTAAGCGCTAATAGAGAGTGAGTGATGGTGGAAATCTCACAGAGATGCTGTTTCGTAAATGGACCCATGAGGGCGAACTGAAAGATGTATTTCAAGTAGGTAAGACGGATACCCACGTTATAGGGTTAAGAATGTGATAGCATTTGAAAGTTGGATTTGGTAAATCAAATCAAACAAGGTGGCACCGCATGTGTAAGATACACTTGTCCTTGAGCTTATTTTTTAAGCAAGGATGAGTGTTTTTTTATTCAAAGCTACAATTAAATGCATCATGACCAAAACATATAGGAGGAAAAGAAAATGAAAAAAGTATTATGTTTGGCTATGAGTTTATTAATGGTATGTACATTGGTGGCCTGTTCAGGCGACAAAAAAGATGGAGGTAACAGTTCATCAAAGAAAGTAGGTATTGTACAAATTGTGGATCATGCATCACTGAATACAATTCGCAAAGCTGCCGAAAAAGAAATTACAGATACTGACGATACAATTGAAATCGTTTATAAAAATGCAAATGGTGATATGAGTACACTAAACACGATTTGCCAACAATTTAAAGATGATGGTGTCGATGCAATTATTGCCATCGCAACACCTTCAGCAATGGCTGCAGCAAACGTGAGTAAAGATATACCTGTTATCTTCTCGGCTGTATCTGATCCAATTGGTGCAAAACTTGTGGATAGTTTAGAAAAGCCAGGAGGAAACATCACTGGGACTAGTGACGAAGTACAAGTAGATCAAATTCTTGCATTAGCAACCGAGATGCTCCCAGAAACAAAATCAATTGGATTATTATACAACTCAGGAGAAGTAAACTCTGTGAGCAATATGAATAAAGCCAAAGAATATGCCAAAGCAAATGGTTTAGAAGTATATGAAAGTGCATTTGCTAATACTGCAGATATTCAAAGTTCAATGCAATACCTTTGCCAACAAGCAGATATCGTATTTACACCAAATGATAATTCTGTGGCAAGTGCAATGGATGTTGTAAGTGCAGTAGCAAATAAAACAAATACCCCATTATTTGTTGGGGCGGATTCAATGGTAGCTGATGGTGGGCTAGCAACTGTAGGAATCGACTATACATCTCTAGGAAAAGAAACTGGAGAGATGACAATCAAAGTATTAAATGGAACAAGCCCAGCAGATATTCCAGTAAAAGTATTTAAAGATAACTTGAGTGTTTACATCAATACAGATGTAGCAAACAAACTGAATATCACAACCCTAGATACAATCAAGAAAAACCACGAAACTGTCGTAGAAGTAAAATAATATTTGAGTAAACATTGGAGGAACTTGTATGAGTGTAAATACAATATTAGGTGCAATTGAATTAGGATTACTATTTTCCATTATGTCATTTGGAGTTTATGTAACATTCAAAGTATTGGACTTTCCAGATTTAACCGTAGATGGTAGCTTTACTGCAGGTGCAGTGACAAGTGCTGTACTATCTATTGCTGGACATCCGTTTTTAGCCATCCTTGGTGGTACACTCGTAAGTTGCTTTGCTGGAATGGTCACTGGATTTTTGCACACTAAGATGAAAGTGAATTACATCTTAGCAGGAATACTGACAATGACTGGATTATACTCGATCAACTTAAAAATTGCTGGTGGTACACCAAACCTTTCATTGTTTGGTGTAGAAACCATCTTCACAAAATTTCATGATGTACTTGCTAGTATTGGCTTACCAACAAGTATACTTGATCACAGCAATTTAATCTTATTGTTGGTGATTGTTATTATCTGCATGCTATTACTTTATGTATTTTTTAAAACACAGATGGGACTTGCCTTACGTGCAACCGGAAATAACGAAGAAATGGTACGTGCAAGTTCAATCAATACTGATGCGATGAAAATTATGGGGCTTGGACTAGCTAATGGATTTGTAGGGTTATGTGCAGCGATTTATACACAACACCAAACCTTCTATGATATCTCTCAAGGTATTGGAATGATGGTAGTTGCACTAACAAGTATCATCATTGGTGAAAGTGTATTTGGTAAACGTAGTGTTCTTAATTCACTTGTTTCGATTGTACTAGGAGCAATGGTTTATCGTTTACTTTTATCTTTTGCCTTAGCACAAGGAATGGATCCAAATGATTGGAAATTATTATGTGCTTCTTTAGTCGCAATTGTAATTTCGATTCCAACCATTAAAACATTTATTGAGAAAAAGCGGAAACGTGCACGCAGAATTGGAGGTAAGTAATATGTTAGAACTTAAACATATCAGTATTACATTCAACGAACACACCGTTAACGAGAAAAAGGCATTGAATGATGTGAGTTTAAAAGTTAACAATGGCGACTTCATTACGATTATCGGAAGTAATGGTGCAGGTAAAAGTACATTATTGAATTGTATAAGCGGAAGTTATGAAGTAGATGAAGGTCAAATCATTCTTAACGGAAAGCATATGGAATATATGAAAGAATACAACCGTGCTAAGAAAATTGGCCGTTTGTTTCAAGACCCATTAAAAGGAACAGCTCCAGATATGAGTATTGAAGAGAATTTGGAACTTGCTTATCGACGTGGAAATTCTCAAAACAGTTTATATCACCGATTCTTCAAAATTGGTTTAACAAAACAAGAGCGTCAATTGATGAAAGACAAAGTTTCCTTATTAGGCCTAGATTTAGAGAAACGTTTCTCAAGTAAAGTTGGATTACTATCGGGAGGTCAACGTCAAGCACTTACATTGATGATGGCAACAATTAATACACCTGATTTATTACTTCTTGATGAACATACTGCAGCTCTTGATCCAAAGACTGCTAAACAAGTAATGGAAATTACCGATACGATTATTAAAGAAGAAAATATCACAACCATTATGATTACCCATAACATTGCCCAAGCATTAGCTTATGGAAATCGTTTGATTATGATGAATGAAGGAAAAATTCTTTACGAGTTTTCCAACGAAGAAAAAGCGAACTTAACTATTGAAGATGTGATGAAATTATACCAACAAAAAAGTCACAACGACTTTAGTGACAGTATGCTATTAGATTAAAATTTGCGAACCAATTGTGATCCTTGAATGATGAGGAGGGCCTTCACTCCCTCCCTCATCGCCTTATATTACAATGTTCGATATATATAGATGAAAGAAGAAATCGTTACTAATTTCTTCTTTTTTTATATGTATCTTTTATGTGTTTTGTTTATAAGTTATGTATTTTAGATGAAATCTTGTAGGTGTTACTCGGGATAATTATTTTCTTTTTTGGGTAGTGTACGTTATAATGTATGCATAGTTTATACGTGGAAGTGATCTGAAAAGACATTTACCTACAACTTAAACCACATCTTAAACTATACAACGTTGCATTCATTTGAAGCGACAGGAGGTATAACATGAAAAAAACGAATATGAAACGCTTTACTCTACTTGCATTATTTATTGCAATAGAGATTGCAGTTAGTGTCATTCCCTTTTTAGGTTACATTAATTTGGGATTCATTAACGCAACAACTTTACATATTCCAGTCATTATTGCTGGAATCTTACTAGGAAAGAAAGAAGGAGCAATTGTTGGACTTGTCTTTGGGTTAACATCTCTTATCAAAGCAAGTATTGATCCAAACATCTCAAGTTTTGTGTTCTCGCCATTCATTACAATTGGTGGGCAAAGTGGAAACTTCGTTAGTTTATTAATTGCAATTGTGCCTAGGGTACTGGTCGGCTTTGTTGCTGGTCTTGTGTATGAACAACTTTCCAAACGCAATGCAACTGACATTCTTTCCATGTCAGTTGCTGCATTACTTGGTTCCTTAACGAACACAATTTTAGTTCTTGGTGGAATCTACATCTTCTTTGGACCAGCATATGCAAGTGTTGTAGGTATTGCCTATGATGCACTGATTGGATTTATTATGTCGATTATAACTGGTTCAGGAATTATGGAAGCTATTGCCGCAGTCATTATTGCTGTAGCTGTATGTAAAGCTGGAAAAAAAGTAGTATCACTATAAGGAGAAAACGATGAAACCATGTGTCGTAGTTGGTGTTACAAGTTCGATTGCTACATTTAAAGCCGTTCAACTTGTAAGTGACCTATTAAAAAAAGGATATGATGTAGAAGTCATAATGTCTGAAAATGCTACAAAGTTTGTAGACCCTTTGACATTTTCTTCACTGACAAAACATAAGACATACGTGCACACCTTTGATCGTGTCGAGCATTATGATGTAGAGCACATCTCATTAGCAAAAAAAGCAGATGTCTTTATCTTAGCTCCAGCAACTGCAAATATTATTGCAAAAGTGGTACATGGACTCGCTGATGATATGTTAAGTACTACGTTTTTAGCAGCAAATTGTCCAAAACTTATCGCACCTGCGATGAATACACAAATGTATAACAATCCTGTGACACAAGAAAACCTAACTAAAGCAAAAAAACTTGGCTATCATATTATTGAACCATGTGTTGGTTTACTTGCATGTGGTGATACAGGCACTGGAAAACTTGCCGATATTCCAACGATGATTGAAGCTATTGAAATGGTTGGTTATCCTAAAAAAACACTTACTGGGAAACGCGTGCTTGTTAGTGCTGGACCAACAAGGGAAGCTCTTGATCCTGTACGTTTTATCTCAAACCATAGTAGTGGAAAAATGGGATATGCAATCGCAAAGGCTGCCCGAAACATGGGAGCAAGCGTCACTTTAGTTAGTGGTCCTGTACATCTTAGTAAACCATATCGCGTAGACGTAGTTGATGTAGTCAGTGCAGATGATATGTTTGAAGCAATGACAAAAGAATATGATACATATGATTATGTCATCATGGCTGCTGCAGTTGCAGATTACACACCAAAAGTTATCGCTGATCAAAAAATTAAAAAAGATACAGAAGCAACCGCTTTTGAATTTGTGAAAACAAAGGATATCTTACAATATTTAGGTGATCATAAAAGTCATCAAAAGCTTTGTGGCTTTGCGATGGAAAGTGAAAATATGCTTGAAAACGCACGCAAGAAATTTGAAAAGAAACATTGCGACTTACTAGTTGCAAACAATATCCGTACACCTGGTGCTGGTTTTGATGTCGATACAAACATCATTACGCTAATCAATCGTGACGGAAACACAGAGTTATCCAAAGCAAGCAAAGAAGAACTTGCATATCGTATATTAGAAACACTGTGTAAATAGGAGAGAATTATGTTAGTAGTTATAGACGTTGGAAATACCAACATTACCATTGGATTATATGAAAAAGGTAGTGATACACTTGTTCAAAGTTATCGACTGACCGCACAAAATCGCATGACAAGTGATGAATATGGATTCTTTATGACAAGTTTCCTGAATGCGGCAAAAATCGATGTCAAAGATATTGAAGATGTTATCATTTCTAGTGTTGTGCCGAAAATTATGCACAGCTTTACCAATTCGATTCGAAAGTTTTTTAATATCGAACCAATGATTGTAGGTCCAGGGGTAAAAACTGGAATTTCTATTCGGATTGATAACCCACGGGAACTTGGTGCTGACCGTCTTGTAGATGCTGTAGGTGCATACTACGGATACGGTGGTGATATTCTCGTAGTTGATTTTGGTACAGCAACAACCTTTGATTTTGTAAATAGCAAAGGTGAGTATCTAGGAGGAACAACTGCTCCAGGTATTGAGATTAGTGCGCAAGCACTATCTAGTAGGGCTGCAAAATTACCAGAAATTCAAATACAACCAGTTCATAACGTACTAGCAACAAATACAATTGATAGCATGCAAGCTGGTGTATATATTGGGTATGTTGGGTTAACCGAACATATTATTAAGCTTTTCAAAGAAAAAATGGGGGACCACATTCGCGTTATCGCGACTGGTGGTTTAGGAAGGATTATAGCCGAAGGAACTGAGGAGATCGATATTTACGATCCCGACTTAACGTTTAAAGGATTACGGATGATATATGAGCGAACAAAAAAAGGGTAGAAGCACAAGAACACAATTAGAAAGCCGTGGGTTTATCGAACATTTCGATATTTACCCAAACAAGCGAGAAAAAGAAGCCTCGATTGTTAATCTTAACGATAAACAAGCAATCAAACGTACGATTGCCGCAAAACACCTTTCCTTGTTTGCTAATGAAGAAGAAATTTGTAAGTTATTACTTCAACGTTTAACTATTGAAAAAGCATTGTATACACGTATGGAAATTTGTAAGTCTTTGCAAAATGCAACACAGCAAGTTGACTTACTGATTGACTACTTAGCAGTGATCCCAAATAAGCAATACACAACACTGCCAAAACGAATCACAAAGAAGAATTCATACCCTTTACCTCGTGATCTTATTGCTAGAACACTTGGTCGTATGGATATTGAAGTATTACCTGATTTACTTAACGCATTGGTTATTAAACCTCGTAAAGTACAACGTGAAGCAATTATTGCAATTGGTTACTTACTTTACAACAATGACTTCAGTGATGAAATTGTCTTTAAAATCATTGAAGCAACCTATTACAATAGTAAAGATCCTGTCTATCGATGGAAAGTTATGATTGTCATGGGACAACTACTTCCTTATAGCACAGAGTTTCTATCATCGATTCGCAACGATGGAACCTTACGTTATAAAGAAGCACAAAAAGCATTATCCAAACAAAAAGAGATTTCAACAGACGAACTGTAGAAATCTCTTTTCTTATTTAATGAATTCCTTAATTGTATCCAATCGTGCAATCGTATCATCATATCCCAATTGGAACCATCCACGTAGTTTATCAGGATCTTGCGTATACCGCGTAATTCCATGATCTTCACTAGGACGCAAGACTAAGGCTTGTCCTTTGCTTTCTAGTTCTTCTACTTTATCCCATTGTTCTTTGTAGCGAACATGACGTAATTTCAAATCACGTGCAACATGTGGATATTTGCGATACTTCATTTTGGCTAAGCATATTTGCCATCCAGGTGCAGGTTTACGTACATATCCTTCTTCTTTCGTAGAGATAAAAATATGTTTGGTATTTCCTTGACGAATGCTTTGTTCGATTGGAATCATATCAATCAATCCTGCATCCATATATAAACCACCTAAATATTTGTAAGGTTTCGTTAATAACAGCAATGCACAACTTGCCTTCACAAGCGTTTGGTCCTTGTCTAAGTACTCTTTACTGTAATACTCCACTGTTCCCTTCTCGATGTTGTATAAGCCGATATCAAGCCTTGTACGGCTCTTATAAAAGGTATCATAATCAAGTGGTGTCTTTTTCTCAAGAAACTGGAAAACTGCATGTAAACCAAAGATCCCACCTTCTTTAAATAATGGTCGAATACCTACTGCATCTTTTTGAGTTCCTGCTTCAATTCCTGTCACTTCCAAACGATAGGGTTGACGTGAAACATAGGGCAGTAGATTTTCAGCTCCTGCGCTAATTCCAACTGAATACGGCAGTTTTATATCATGCTCTAGTAAAGCTTTTAAAACACCGCTGGTATAGGCTGCTTTGGTTCCTCCACCTTCGCAAATAATCCCAACATTTTGATTCATAAATTCCTCCTACATAAGTGGTGAGAATACATTGAGAATTGCACGAATCATTCGTACAACAAGTTTCTCACTACGACAATATTCATACGTAATTTCTTGCGAAACATCAAGCATTTCAAGATAATCACGTTTTATATCTTCAATACAACTGCTCTTATAAAACCAAATTCCACATTCATAGTGTAAGTAGTATGAACGGAAATCCATATTACTTGTTCCTACGATGGCATACTTATCATCAGAAACAAAGGTCTTTGCATGTACAAAGCCTGGTGTGTATTCATAAATTCTAACACCATTGCGTGTCAAGACTTCATAGTTTGACCGTGTCAGTTGAAACACGATTTTCTTATCTGGAATATGCGGAACTAAAATTCGCACGTCCACACCGTTCTTTGCCGCTAAGATTAATGCTGTTCGCATTTCCGAATCAATAACTAAATACGGTGTTGTGATATATACATAATCCGTTGCATTATTAATCATATTAATATGCGTGTACTCTCCAACATTTTCATCATCTGTTGGGGTATCACTAAACGGTTGTACTAAACCATCATTTGGATACATTTCAAATGCTTCATCTGGTTGCTTGAAATCATGGTAGTTATCTTTTTCTTCACTGTTATAATTCCAAAACTGTAAGAACATAAAGGTAAAACTCCATACCGCTTCTCCTTCAAGCATGGCTCCACCATCTTTCCAATGACCAAAGCGAACTTTACGATTGATATATTCATCTGCAATGTTGATTCCACCAGAGAAAGCAACTTTACCATCGATAACTGTTATTTTTCTGTGATCACGATTATTCATTTGAATGGCTAAGCGTGGTCGAATTGGATTAAACACATACGTTTTAATTCCTAGTGCTTCGAGTTTGATGTTCGTTTTACTTGGAAGTTTACTTGCACAACCAAAATCATCATAAATAAGACGTACATCTACACCTTCATTGACTTTTTGTACAAGCACTTCAAGTATACTATCCCACATGTATCCTTCATCAATGATAAAGTACTCCATAAAAATAAACTTCTCTGCACGTTGTAATTGCAACATCAACTCCGCGAAGTTTTCTTCACCTGTCGCAAAAAACTTAGTTCGCGTTTTTCCATATGGCGGAAATTGGCTTGCATTCCAAATGTAATTGATTTGTTTATAGGCACTTCCATCATTTTGTACTAAATAATGATATAGTTCTTCATTTCCTTCAATATGCGCTACGACATCTTGATGTAATACTTCATCACGTTCACGTAACTTCTTAGGTACTTTCTTTGCCCCAAACATTAAGTAAAATAACCATCCAAATACTGGTGCAATCAAAATCAAAATTGACCAGGATAATTTATACGATGGATTATCGTTTCGATTAATTACGTATAAGGCAGCTAAAATCGAAAACACATGAAAGATGGAATACGCATCTAAGCTAAAAACACTAAGAGTGTATACCCCTAGCATTACTAGCCCGAGTTGCAGCAATATCAATACTCCAACAATTACGATTTTATTGGTTAGTAATCGAAAAATTTGTTTCATCTTACCCCTTATTTTCTATTTTTTTGGATGAATGTAACAAGGCTTTCACTAATTCGTTCGACCATTTCCATGTTCACTGAATGATCTTTACCTGTTGCACATCCCTCAACCATCAGACTTCCGTCTTCATTATCACCTGTTGAAATCATCATTGCTTTTGAGAAATCACGTAAGATACCCTCTGCTTTACGATCATCACCCATTTGCACAATTTCAATTGGTGTTGTTCCTTTATATGCTTTTTGCATATCACGTGCTTCATTCTTTAGACCACGTCCTACTTGATATGAAATTTGACTTCCTCGCCCAATACAGAAAAGCGTAATCAAAGAAGCACTTGCTTTATTGTTAGCGACTAAGTATTTTTGGAATGCTACATTCCCATTACTTAAATGTACTTGATTACTATCTGTGAAAGCAAACATGACTTCTTTACGTTGACTTGGACTTAACTGTTCAGCCATATCAAGAGCAATGGCAATCGATGCACTGTTATTTACATAGTTCTTCTTATTTGGTACACCTCGTACAATAAAGACAACCAGTGCAGCTAAATATAACAACACAAAGATAAAGAAATATGTTGCAATACTTGCTGGCAAGAATGCCGGAATAATATATAGCAATGCAAGCAATACTAAGTAACCTGCAATCATTGGCACAAAACGCGGGAAAAACATTCTACGCATTTGTTTATATCCATCTTGTGGGTAAATTCGATTCTTAAACCAAAATACCTTCGGTGGTGTATTATACGGTATAACAAACACATACTTCGCTTGTTTGATACTACCAACATATAAATTATTTACACGAGATAGTTTGACTCTTTGTGTGTCCGTTTCTACTTTATAACCCAATTGTTCATAGTCGTGCGAGATGGCTTCACGGAACTTACGTTTTTGTGATCCCTTAAAGCGACAACCATATTGATCCATATATTTCTTAGCGATTTCGTTTAACATAAATTCCTCCATATATTCTTGATTATTATACAACAATTCCACTTAAACAAAAAGTAAATCCATAGATTCTAACTGAACAATAACTGAACTTTTTCAACTCTATCTTCATCACTTGAATCATTCTATCTGTTCGCTTCAATCATAAAGTTAAAATTAATTTGGATATCTTTCGTATTTTTGACTACCTATTTTTTTGCAAGATATCAGTTTTTTACTTTTTTAAAGTTTACGCCAACCAGGCACGCGGAGGTCCAGTTATAAGTCACAAGCTCCATTAAGATTAAAAAACACCGAAGTTTATCACTTCGGTGTAGTTTACTATATGGTGGAGCTTAGCGGGATCGAACCGCTGACCTCCTGCGTGCAAGGCAGGCGCTCTCCCAGCTGAGCTAAAACCCCATGTATATAGACATTCGAATAGAAAATGGTGGGCCTGAATGGATTTGAACCAGCGACCTCACCCTTATCAGGGGTGCGCTCTAACCAACTGAGCTACAGGCCCGCTTCTTGCGAATGCCTTATTATAATACCATGGAGCATATAAGGTGTCAACACTAAAATTGAAAAAAAAGACACTTTTTTTATTTTCTAAAAAGTGCCTTAAAAACCTATTGAATAAAGGATATTATTAACTCTCCTAAATTTGTTGAAGCTTCGATTTTTTTATTTGTTGTCCCTTTTGATTCATATGTACCGTGATGTTGACCATCAACTGTTACATCTCCTAAATCTGCATCAAGTTCCATTGAATACTCTTCACGTACTCCTTTGATTTGCAACTCTAGCTCTCCTAAATCACAATCGGCTTCTACCGATTGATTAATTGCACCATGATACAGTGCATGTCCTAAGTTTACATCCATTTCTACTACATCTACATTCATGTTCTTTGCTTCTAAATTTCCAACATCAACAGAAATATCAAATTCTTTTAAAGTAAGATCAGAAACTCTCACATCTCCTACATTTGCACTAACTTCAACTTTATCAAATGATGCAGGAACAATAACCTTAATCTTTCCATAGTTATTATTTGTTCCTAAAGAGATAAGATCAATTCCACTATAGGTTTCAATTTTGAAGATTCCATGACTTAAGTTTGAGTATTTTACTTCTGAAGGTTTAAACCCTTCCATATTTACTTCAAAGTGATCTCCTTTTACAATCTCGACATCTCCAACTTCTGCTTCGATATCAAGACCCGTGATATTTTCTGGTGTTAAATGAAACGTAGTTGTTTTCTCATCTGATTGACGATTGATACCTACCATACCAATTGGTCCTATCCGATAATTTGAAACCGTTAATCGTCCACCTTGTCCAAATCCGATTAACATTACAACAAATCCAACGATACAAACACTTAACCCAACAAGGATTGTATTTCTTATCCATCTATTTTTCATCATAAATATGTCCCTCCTTGTTTAAATGTGGACGACTATTGTGTCGGTTAAAGATTTTTGTGAGTTGGCGTACCATCCAAGGGATAAACTTACTAATTATAGCTACTACAACTAGTGCCATTAGTAAACCTGCACCAATCATCATCAAGCTTGCACCAAGTGCAACTAATCCATCTGCAATGCTCACACTAAATAATGAGATACTATGTACAACGTTTGGAATTCCAACGATAAATAGTGCGACAATCATCACAACTACTACAATCACCATACTAACTAATACTGCAAATAGTGCAAAAATAACTGCGATCATTGCAATTGCTAATGGCAATGCTATTGGTAAAGCAAAGATCCCTAAAACAATGATTAGTATTGTTTTTAATGTACTGTTTTTTTGTTTTTCTTGTTGCAGATTACTTTCTGCTTCTTCTCTTTTATTGTTTGCACTTTTAATAGTTGCTTCTGCACGAAGTGTTGCAGCTAACTTTTGTGGTGAGCCTAACTCCTCCATTACGCTTTGTTCATTCTCAATTCCTGCATCCTCAAAATATTCTTGAATGTAATTCATTACATCTTCATATTCACTTTCTTCCATCCCTCTTAAATAGAAGGAAAGCTTTGTAATGTATTGTTGTTTAGTCATATTCTCCATTTGTATGTCCTCCTTCCATGATGTTGCTTATACGAGTCGAGAACTCTTTCCAAGCATCATAATACAATTGGTATTGTTTCTTCCCTTGTTCAGTTAGGGTGTAATATCTTCTATTTCTACCTTCGAATTGTTTGTCGTAGGTTTCTAAGTATCCATCTTTTGTCAAGCGTCGTAAAACTGGATAGAGTGTCGACTCCGATACTTCAATAACTGTCTTCACTTCTTGTGTTAGTTTATAACCATATGCATCATCATTTCTGAGGATTGATAATACACATGCATCCAGTAAACTTGAACCTAATTGAAATTTCATATAGTATCTCCTTTCATATAATACTATACACCGTATAATATTATTGTCAACAAAAAAAAGCAATTAACTTAATAATTGCTCTTCAACGTTTTGTAGGATGCTTTTCACTGCCTCTTCATTCACACTGTAATAAATCCGTTTGCTTTTACCTGTTCGCAAGTTAACAAGGCCTTCACTTAATAAAGCATTCATATGATGCGAAATCGTTGCAGGAGTTAAATTCATTTCCTTTGCAAGATCATTTCCATATGTTGATTCCTTGTGTAATTCCTTAAGAATTGCAAACTTGCTTGGATCTGTTAACACTTTCATTTTAGCTAACAATAAATCTAGTTCTTCATTCTCTCCTTGAAAGTCAAATGATGAATCAAACAGAATTCCAATAAACACATATTGTTCCTGAATCGTTAGTGAATTTGAACCAAATACAGTTGGATACATGACTCGAACCTTTGCATTTTCAATAGTGACACGCACAACCTTTTTAATATAACTTTCTAAGCTCATTTGCCTTGTATTCTGTGTGATATCGTCAATAAAGTTTGATACTTCTACTTGGTACATTTGTAATTGTTTACGAACTTCAGGTCGAAGCGTTTCAATAATTGTTGTAATTTCACTAGCAAAAAAATCGAAATTTTCATATATATAGAGTAATTCCCATTTGTGTTTACTATCCATTTCATCTTCTTGTAGGAAAGTAATAAAGGTTGAACGTAAATCGTCAGCTTCTTCCTGTATGCTTGATGCTTTCAAAAGTTCCATCATTTCTAAAGCGAAAGCGCGTTGTTGATTTTCACTTTTATTTAAATATACAATCGAAAACACAATAAATCCAACCCACGTATCACCTTCTGATGCACCAAACGTCGTATACTCAAAGAATTTTTGATGGTCTGTAATAATTTTGCTAAGCATTGGCTGTAACACCTTATAACTCTCTTCTAGTTTCTTACGAAGTGGATCATATTTCTTCCAAGCTGCTGTTATGGGTTTATTGAAGTACGCACGCTCAAAGTACGAAAAGGTTTCATATAATTCATATGGTTGTTGCTGTAGTGTTAACATCGCTTGTGTCCCCCTTCAATGTCTTGTTATGTAGTATTATACCAAAACATGCTAAGCAGATGCATCCAAAGATGAAAAATACCTGTGGAATGCTTAAACTTGCTACCACAATCGATACAACAACTGATGTAATTGGCATCCCGCTATAGAAAAACGCATCGATAATCGCAGAAGATCGTGATAGGTATTCCTGATCTACCCGAGAGATAAATGTAATGTTGGCTACACTACCACCAATACTAACTGCAATTCCCATAAAAAATATAAAGATGCAAAGTAAGGCAATCGAAATATAAAGTGGTAAAGATAGAACTGCAACCAATGTAAAACTAAAATATAAAAGTGCTGCACATATTCCTGCGATTGCAAATTGCATGTTCGTAGATATTTTTTTACTGATTGTAGGATATAGAAATCCACCAAGCATTGTCCCTGCCGAAACTCCAATACTTACCAACGATAGAAACATAGGGTTTCCATTTAAGTATGTTCCAATATAAGGTGCAAGTACTGCATTAAATGGAACCAGTGATGCATTTAAGAATAATCCAATAAAGCATAGTGTCAATAATACCTTGGATTTTTTCAAATAAACAAATCCATCTTTTAGCATCGTAAGATATGGAGTATTTGCATGTTGTTCATGTATTCGTTGTTTATACGGAATACTCAGTTTTAATAAAGCAGCAATCACAAATGTACACCCATCGACAACAAAGGCACCAGCAATACCAAAGGTTGCTAGAATAATTCCTGCTAATGCATTACCAACAAGCTCCATTGCAGACATCAATGCACGATTGGTTCCAACTCCAACTTCATAATACTCTTTGTCAAGAATCTCTATGACAAAAGCGGATATTGCCGGTTGACCAAGCGCTTCAACACTTGATGTCAGTACGGTAAGTGTTAAAATCAATGCAACATTTAATATTCCACTAACATATAGGAATAAATACAAGCACACCAAAATTGCACGCATAAAATCAACAAGTACCATGACTTTCTTCTTATTTAGTTTTTCAACGTACGCACCTAATAGCGGTGTCAGAATTACTGTAGGTAGCATGTTGCACGCATATGCTAGTGCAGACATACTTGCACTACCTGTCACTTCATATGTCAACCAAACCGTTGCTAAGGAATCTACTGCATCCCCAAATCGATTGATTAAATTCGCACTCATGTAACGAACATAGCGCGGTTGATCCTTTATTAACATTTTACGTGTTATCTCTTTCATATTTGATATCCCTCTAACATATCACAACTTTAGTATAATATGACGTTAGATGTATGTCAATCATATATTAGATGAATGTCTTACATGAAGCATAAAAAAAAGAGACCGGCTTAATTGTCTCGTTCTTTTATATTGGTGACCCGTACGGGATTCGAACCCGTGAATGCCGCCGTGAAAGGGCGGTGTGTTAAGCCGCTTCACCAACGGGCCAACATTACCTTTTTGACAGGTACATGATGAATTATACCGAAACGAAGGGGGTGAGTCAAGCATTATTTGAAAGTTTTTTAAAATATTTTCAATAAAATAGAAAAGGGATGTAAAATCCCTTATTTCATCAGTGTTACAAGCACTGCTTTTTGTGCATGTAGACGGTTTTCTGCTTCTTCAAAGATCTCATTTGCATGTTCTTCAAATACTTCTGCAGTAATTTCTTCTTCACGGTGTGCAGGCAAGCAATGCAAGACCATTGCATCTGCTTTAGCAAGATTCATAATTTCACGGTTTACTTGGAATGTTCCAGCAAACACTTTCTTACGTTGGTCTGCTTCTTCTTCATCCCCCATACTTGCCCAAACATCCGTTACCACTACGTCCGCATCTTTTGCGGCCTGTTTTGGATCATTGGTTAGTTCAAAGTTTGGATCTGCTTGATACTTTGCAAGAATGTCTGCATCTGGCTCATATCCTTTTGGTGTCGCCACACTGACTTTCATCCCTGCAGTTAACATCCCCACAATGTATGAGTTAGCCATATTATTACCATCACCGATATAGCATAGTTTTAATCCTTCTAGTGTTCCCTTAAACTCTCTGATTGTCATTAAGTCTGCAAGAATTTGACATGGATGGGCATAATCAGTTAGTCCATTAATAATTGGTACACTTCCATATTTGGCAAAATCTTCTACTTCTTTTTGTTCGAAGGTACGAATCATAATACCATCAAGATATCTTGAAAGTACACGCGCTGTATCTTCAACAGGTTCTCCACGACCAATTTGTAAGTCATTTGAGCTTAGAAATAATGGATATCCACCAAGTTGTACCATTCCGACTTCAAATGACACACGAGTTCTCGTACTTGCCTTTTGAAAGATACAACCTAACGTCTTTCCTTTTAAGTATGGCGTTTGAATTCCTGCTTTCACTTCTTTTTTCAATGTATCTGCTAAGTCCAACAGTTCATAAATCTCTGCTTTACTTAGATCACTCATCTTTAATAAATGTTTCATATTACCCCTTTGCTTTACTTGCCAGTACATCTGCAAGTATTTTTACGGCTTTTTCGATATGTTTATCTGTAATTACTAGTGGTGGCAACAAACGTAAACGATTTTTAGCAGTTAAAATTAGTAACCCTTTTTCAATACATGCTTCCACCACTTCACGCGCAGCAATTGATGCATCAATTTCAATCCCTAACATTAATCCAAGTCCATCCACTTGTACAACTTGTGGGATTTCCTTTAATTTAGTTACTAGTAAATCTCCCATCTTGATAACATTGCTATACAAACTATCATTCATGTAATCCATTACAACATTTGCTCCAGCACAAGATACAGGGTTTGCCCCAAAAGTAGAACCATGATCTCCTTTTTCAAAGATATCCTCTACTTTATCTCCTAGCAGAACTGCTCCAATTGGCAATCCATTTCCTAGTCCTTTGGCACATGTTACGATGTCTGGTTTCAATCCATATTGCATATATGCAAATAGTGATCCTGTACGCCCCATTCCCGTTTGTACTTCATCAATGATAAAAAGAATGTCTTTATGGTCACAAATATCTTGTATTGCTTGTAAGTAGGTTTCTGCTAGCGGAATAACTCCACCTTCTCCTTGTACGACTTCAACCATAATCGCGAGTGTTTTTGAGTTTACTGCACTTGCTAGTTCTTCAAAGTTATTTGGTTCCACATAAACAAATCCTGGTGTAAATGGATCAAAGAACTGATGAAAACTATCTTGACCAGTTGCACTTAATGTAGAAATCGTACGACCATGAAATGAATTCTTTAGTGTGATAATTTCAGAACGATCGCCTTTATAAATATCAAAAGCATATTTACGCGCAGCTTTAATTGCTCCTTCATTGGCTTCTGCTCCTGAGTTGGCAAAGAATACTTTTTCTAATTTTGCTGCTTTACATAGTTTCTCAGCAACATCTACCATCGGTTCTGTATAAAACAAATTCGATGTGTGTTCAATATCCTTTAGTTGTTTTGCAGTTGCTTTTACCCATGGTTCAAAACTATGTCCTAAGCCACATACACCAATTCCACTTGTGAAATCTAAATATTCTTTTCCTTCATCATCAACAACAATAACACCATTCCCATACTTTAGTGCGACATCAAAACGATTATACGTATTTGCAATATATGTATGTTCTCGCATCTTCAATACATTATTCATAAATGCCTCTTTTCTTAAACAAGGTTCCAATTCCTTGTTGACTTAATATTTCTATTAAGATCGAATGTGGAATGCGACCATCAATAATACATGATTTCTTAACACCACCATCAAGTGCAGTTTTGATACACTCAACTTTTGGAATCATTCCACCACTAATAAAGTCACTAGCAATTAATTCATCAATTTGATCGAAGTAAATATTTGAATATAATGAACGTTCATCTTTTGGATCTTCTAAAATCCCTGGAACATCACTAACTAAAATCATATTTTCAGCATTGAGTGCTTGGGCAATGGAACTTGCTGCAATATCCGCATTGATATTGTAGGCTTGTCCTTCATCATCAACCCCTACCGATGCAATTACTGGAATATATCCATGTGCTAATACATCAAGAATTGATTTTGCATGAATTTGTTCTACTTCACCAACAAAACCTAGATCTTTTCCATTTGCTTCGTATTTTTTGGCTTTGATCAGTTTTGCATCCATCCCAGAAAGTCCAACTGCAGTTGCTCCTTTTCCATTTAGAATAGATACCAACTCTTTGTTGGTTTGTCCAGCTAGAACCATTTGTACAACTTCCATCGTATCTTTATCTGTGTACCGTAATCCATCCACAAACTTTGGTTCAATTCCTACTTTTTGTAGCATGTGATTGATTGCTGGTCCACCACCATGTACCAATACAACTTTTATTCCTATTTCACTCAACAATACGATATCCGTCATAACGTTTTGTTTGAGCTCTTCATTTTTCATGGCATTTCCACCATATTTCACAACGATAATCTTATCACTGTATTCTTGAATATATGGTAAAGCTTGCGAGAGAATCTCAGCTTCTTTAATTGCATCTTTCATCATTTTTGTTTCACCCCTCATTATGTACGGTAATCTCCGTTGATTTTGACATAGTCATATGTTAAGTCACAACCCCAGCTTTCTGCTGTTGCCTTGCCTTGATTCATATCAATATAGATTATGACTTCTTCTTGTTTTAAGATCTGTGTTGCTTGCTCTTCATCAAAGTTGACACCTTGACTTTGTTTACATACATCAACACTTCCTGCAACACTAGTAAATGTTACATCAATTGTTGTTTCATCATAGTCTGCATCACTGTATCCAATGGCACAAAGAATACGACCCCAGTTTGCATCATTTCCAAACATCGCACTTTTCACTAAGCTTGATGCGATGACACTTTTTGCAATACACTTTGCAGCTTGTTTGGATGGTGCATTTACCACCTGACAAGTTAATAGTTTTGTTGCTCCTTCACCATCTTTTGCCATTGCGCGTGCAAGGTGTTTTGCTACACGAAACAGTGCTTCTTTAAAGATGGCATAGTTATTTCCTTTTTCGCGAATCTGTGGGTTTTCTGCTTGTCCATTACACATTACAGTCAGCATATCATTTGTCGATGTATCTCCATCAACACTTACCATATTGAATGTCTCATCGGCCACTTCTTTTATTACAAGATTTAGCATCTCTGTACTAATATCCACGTCGCTTGTAATAAACGAAAGCATCGTTGCCATATTTGGATGAATCATTCCACTTCCCTTGGCAATACCACCGATACGACATTCTTTTCCATCAATCACAAAACTTCCATGCCACTCTTTAATCGTTGTGTCAGTTGTCATAATTGCTTCACATGCAGCAATACCACCTTCAACACTTAGACCGTCTGCGAGTTCTTGAATATGGTTTGCAATCGGTGTAATATCTAGTTTTTGGCCAATAACACCTGTACTAGCAACAATCATATCGTTTGCTTGTATCCCTAGTGCATTTGCACTTAACTTAGCCATCTCTCTAGCAATTTGTTCACCATTACTATTGCATGTATTTGCATTTCCACTATTGACGACAATCGCTTGTGCTAGATGGTTAGACAAGTTTTCTTTTGTGATTGCAATTGGTGCACCTTTCACTTTATTTTGTGTGTACACACTTGCAGCTGCACATATATTTTCACTATAGATTAAACACAAATCCTTTTTACTTTTATTTTTTCGGATTCCACAGTGGATTCCATTCGCAAGAAATCCCTTTGGATAACATACTCCCGTTTGACTCATAATTCCTCCTTTTAGAATGATGGAGGAATGAGTTTCAATCCTTCATCTTCAGCAAACCCATACATTAAATTCATATTTTGAATCGCTTGTCCTGCAGCACCTTTAACCATGTTATCGATTGCTGATACTAAGACAAGTGTATGTGTTCGTGTATCGTAATGTAAGCTAATATCACAATAATTTGAATATTGAACATACTTTAAGTTTGCGCATTTCCCGTTTTCTAACACACGTACAAACGTATGGTTTTTATATGTATCAACGTAGTGTTGATACAAGTCATCAAAGTTGATTGCTTCATCCATTTTGACATATATCGTAGAGATGATTCCACGCGAGATTGGTAGTAGATGCGGCACAAAGGTAATCTGTACTTTTTGCTTATGCATCTCAGTTAATGTTTGTTCAATCTCAGGTGTATGACGGTGATTTGCCACTTTATATGGATGAAATGCTTCATTAACATTTGGAAAGTGTGAACCTTCACTCAATTCTTTTCCCGCTCCAGTAACTCCACTTTTTGCATCAATGATCACATGTCCATCAAATGCATAGTTTGTTGTCATAAGTGGATATAAAGCAAGGCCAATACTTGTTGGATAACATCCTGGATTCCCAATAATTTTTGCCTGCTTGATTTGTTCTGGATAGATTTCACTCAATCCGTATACCGCTTGTTCGTGTAATGCTTTTTCTTTGAATGGAACATTGTACCAAGCTTGACAATCCGCTTCATCATGCAAACGGAAATCTGCACCCAAATCGATAAAGCACTTATTTGCATCTGCACATTTTTTTGCGATTGGTTCACTAATTCCATGAGGTAAACTTGCAAAGATTAGATCACTTGCCATAATAACAGCATCTTCATCAACAAACACTAAATCACTTATCTCTTGAAATCCTGGATATAGTTCACAAATCGGTTTTCCGATATAACTACGCGAGTTGATACCAGCAATCTCCACTTGGTTATGGTTGAGTAATAAACGCAATAATTCCGCTCCACCATATCCACTTGCACCAATAATCCCTACTTGTAATTTATTCATTTTGATCACCCAATTCTTGAACGACCAATGCGATATGCGCTTTGGTTGCTGCTGGGGCTGGCCCACCAACAACACTACGCTTATTTACACATGTATCTAGAGAAATCGCCTCGTAAATATCTTCTTCAAAAAGCTCACTGACTTCTTGGAATTCCTCTAGATGCAATTCCTCAAGCACTTTATTGCTTGTGATTGCCTGTTGAACTAACTTTCCAATCACGCCATACGCATCACGGAATGGCATTCCTTTTTTAGTTAGATAGTCTGCGCAGTCTGTTGCATTGATAAATCCTTTTGCAGCAGCTGAACGCATATTTTCTTTTAGTACTTGCATTGTATCCACCATTGGAATAACTGTTTCCAAGCATACTTCTAATGTATCTAATGAATCAAAGAGTGCCTCTTTATCTTCTTGCATATCTTTGTTGTATGCCAAGGCTAAACCTTTCATCATAGTTAGTAAGTTCATTAAATTTCCATAAGTTCGTCCCGTTTTCCCACGAATCAATTCACAGATATCTGGGTTTTTCTTTTGTGGCATGATCGAACTTCCTGTGGCAAAAGCATCATCAAGTTCAATGAATTTAAATTCCCATGAACTCCATAATACAATTTCTTCCGAAAATCTTGATAAGTGCATCATACAAGTAGCTACGGCATTAGCCGCATCAATTGCAAAATCACGATCACTTACACCATCTAAAGAGTTCAAACTAATATCTTTCATTCCTAACAGCTTTGCACTGTAAGCACGATCAATAGGATACGTTGTAGTTGCTAGTGCTCCACTACCTAGTGGTGAAACATTGGCTTGCTCTTTGGCAAAAGCGAAACGCTGTAAATCACGTGTTAGCATTTCCACATATGCAAGTAGATGATGTGCAAATGTAATTGGTTGTGCACGTTGTAAGTGCGTGTATCCAGGCATAATGGTTTCTGTATGTTTTTCTGCTTGTTTACATAACGTTAGAATTAATTCTTTAACCAAAGTTGTTAAATCATCTAAGCGATCCATTGTATACAAACGGAAATCAAGTGCCACTTGGTCATTACGACTTCGCCCAGTATGCAGTTTCTTACCAACATCTCCCGTTCTTTGCGTGAGAACTTGCTCGATAAACATATGAATATCTTCAGCTTCTGGATCAATCATTAAGGTTCCTTCATCAATATCTTTTTCAATGTCCTGTAGTGCTTCAACGATCGTTTTTGCATCTTCTTCAGGAATGATATCTTGTTTTGCTAGCATGGTAACATGCGCAATTGAACCCTTAATATCTTGTTTATACATTCGACAATCCACTTGGATTGAAGAGTTAAAATCATTGAGTTTTTTACTCGCTTCTTTTGTGAATCTTGCACCCCATAACTTCATTGCAAGCCCTCCTTTACCACAATTTATTTTTGTTTCTTTGCATCTTGCATTGCTTTTACTTTAATTGGTAATCCAAATAAGTTAATGAATCCTGCACTATCATTTTGATCATATGAATCATCTTCACCAAAACTTGCAATTTGTTCTGAATATAATGTGTCAGGTGATGAAATACCTGCACTTGTAATATTCCCTTTGTATAACTTAAGTTTAACTGTTCCATTTACAGTTTCACTTGTTTTATCAGCAAATGCACTTAGTGCTTCTCTTAATGGTGTAAACCATAATCCGTTATATAATAATTCTCCGAATTTGATTCCTACATGTTGTTTAAAGTGTTGTGTATCTTTATCTAGTGTAATCGTTTCTAACAGTTCGTGTGCTTTATATAAAATTGTTCCCCCTGGTGTTTCATAAACCCCACGGCTTTTCATTCCAACTAAACGATTTTCTACCATGTCGATAATTCCGATTCCGTTTTTACCACCAACTTCATTTAATGCAAGCAGTAAATCTTGTCCCTTCATTTTCTTTCCATCTAGAGCCACTGGAATTCCTTTTTCAAATTCAAGTTCAATATATGTTGGAACATCTGGAGCATTTTCTGGTGTTACTCCCATTTCTAGAATGTCATCATATTTTGGTTCATTCATTGGATCTTCTAAGTCTAAACCTTCATGTGATAAATGCCATACGTTTTTATCTTTTGAATAGTTTGTCTCACGATTGATTTTTAATGGAATGTTATGTTTTTCTGCATATTCGATTTCATCATCACGACTTTTTAATTCCCATGTACGCCATGGTGCAATAATATGCATATCAGGAGCGAACGCTTTAATTGCAAGTTCGAAACGTACTTGGTCATTTCCTTTTCCTGTACAACCATGGCAAATTGCATCTGCACCTTCTTGAATTGCAATATCAACTAAACCTTTACCAATGATTGGTCTAGCAAATGCTGTCCCTAATAAATATACATTTTCATACACTGCGTTTGCTTTTAAACAAGGAAAGATAATATCTTCAACAAATGCATCTTTTAGATCTAAGGCGTAAAATTTGCTAGCACCCGTTTTTAGTGCCTTTTCTTCTAGACCTTCAAGTTCATCTGCTTGTCCAACATCCCCTGATACAGCAATAATTTCTGGATTATCATAGTTCTCTTTCAACCATTGAATCATTACAGATGTATCCAATCCACCTGAGTAAGCCAATACAATTTTCTTAATATCCTTTTTCATAACACCGTCTCCTTTTTCATAGTCCTTTATTCAATTTCATTATACGATATACGAACGTTTTTTAGGTTGTTGAAGATTAAAAAAACGTCTCATGGAAAAATCATTCCAGAGACGTTTTACTTACGCGGTACCACTCTAGTTGATAGTATTATACTACCCACTCTAATCCGTAACGAGGATCAACGATTTATGATACTTACATTCCCATAAACACTCCTAGGTGCGTTTCCTTAATTTCTCCTGGATAACCTTCCACCAATCGTTATCTCGCTATGCATCTCGATCTCAAGTACTTTTCCTAATCAACGTTTTGTATGGTTCTTATCATACGCTTGAATGAAAACTATGTCAACAAAAAATGTAATTTTTTACAAATATGGATGAAACTTGTTACATTTTGATTGTTTGCACTTTATTTCTACATTATTTTTGTTAAGCATATTACTTTATAATTATGCAGTCCGTTGTATAATGAATATGTAACTAAGGAGGAAAAGGATATGAAAAAATATTTAGTTTACAGAACAGGTGATGACAAATCAGGAAAGATGTTAAACATGAAGTTAAAGAACTTCAAAGTCGGATCAAAAGATGGTAAATGGATCTTAAAGAATGATGGTAAAATGTTAATGATCTTTGATGATTACAATGAAGCTGAATTCTTCTTTGACAAATTAACTGACTTCAGAACTACTGATGCACCTTACTTAGATCTTAATGAAGTGAAAAAGTACTGGGAAAAAGAAAGTACAAAAACTGGAAATAGACCAATCAAATAATTATTAAGAACAGTGAATCACAGCTACGTGATTCACTGTTTTTTTGTCGCAAGACTAAATACCTTCTATTGCATAATATGTAAATGCAAGAAGGCTACATGTGAGTAGTATCATAAACATCGGGATGATCCATCCATGTGGCAAGCAAAAGTATACATAAAATCCACATAGAAAAATTCCACAAATGTAATTGATTCGTTTATACAACAAAAAATGTTTTTCTTTATTCACATTTCTAACAAAATAATCATGCACCCATATCAATACAAAAGAATACGTAAAGAATACACTCGAAAGAAAGACGTTGATTTTTAAGTCATAAAACACAACATAGGATAAAGCAAACATCATTACGTTGTACCAAGTGCGTGCACTTCTAAGTTTTTGTATATCCATAACTACCTCCTTCATTCACACACAACACAATCGTTTCTACATCATTATTATCCCATAACAATATATAAACGCCTATCATCATGTAAAAAAATGAATGTTGTTCACATTTTCATATGTATATGAATATAAAAAAAACACCACAAGAATTAACTCGTGATGTTGTCTAAATGTGTATAAATACGATCTTTTACTTCATCTACTGAATCATCAAAGATATACGCAGATAAGTTGAAGATTTTATCTTCCATGTTATTTAAGTAGCCTTGCACCTTTTGTGAAACCATTTTTCCACTTGCTACGGCTTTTTTACGTTCATCAAATAACATTCCATAAACATCTAACCATTTCTCAATATCAAATGTATCCAAGATTGGTTTAATCGTACGGTCCATATCCAAAGCCGTTGGGCGTTTGACTTCATTCATGTCGATGTTTTCTAAATACCCTTGTAGTTCTTTTTTTGTTGGGATTTGTTGAACACTAGTGGAAATGTGCGTCGCTGGGATTTTGAACGAATATCCATCATGATCCACAGAAACTAGTTTGTAGAAAATTTTACCGTTTCTTTTTTCTTTACTCACGACGTTGCATACATATAAGTGATATAATACTTTTTCTCCAATTTCTAACATCATTACCTCCTAGTTAAAAAATAAAAAGCGGAAGATCAACAGAACTACATGATCAATACCGCTCGTTGTGCCTTTATTATAGCATATTTTGCTCGAAAAATCTAATCGAGTGTGAAATTTCACTTATTTCATGGGCTTTTTGAGCACCTATCAAATATATATGATACATTTCTACTTTTTTATCTCTATGATTATAATACTTTATATACAATTTAGGATGACACCATGTATCATTCGATTCATTTTATAGTCGATAAATTTCGTCTGCTATTTTTGTAACTGAAGAAGCATGTGTGACAAGGATTACACACTTATCTTCTTCATATGCTAGTTGTTGAAAGATCGTTAAGATTTCTTTTTCTGTTGCTTTATCTAAATTCCCTGTTGGTTCATCTGCAAGAATAATTGATGGATTGTAACTAATCGCTCTTGCTATTGCCACACGTTGTTGTTGCCCACCCGATAATTGATGCACTGCACGATGCATATCACTTTCATCTATTTGCATCTTCTCTAACAACATTTTTGCATGTGTCTTTTTATCTGATTCTTTCCAATTTGCAATATCCAATGAAAGACTTACATTTTCGATTGCATTCCAACTTGGCAGTAAATTGTAAGATTGAAAGACCACACCAATGTTACATGAACGATAGTGATCTGCATTAATATTAGAAATGTCTTGACCTTCATAATAGATATGTCCATCCTTTGGGCTTTGTAGTTGTGATAATAAGGATAATAACGTTGTTTTCCCTGCACCTGATTTCCCAACGATTGCATATATTTTTCCACGCTCAAATGCAAGGTTTAATTCCTTTAAGATTGGTTTGTCCTTTGTATAATAAAAGCTTAGATCTTTTGTTGATAATTCACTCATGTTTTTCTCCTAACTTTGTTGTTGTATTTTCATCGTATCGTAGCGTTGTATAAAAATTGTTGCTACACCACCAGAGACAATGGTCAATAATAGACCAATTACCATAATTTCTAATACAACTGTCCAGTTGGTTGCACTGGATACACTTTGTACACTATCTTCAATAAAACTTCCACTAGGTTCACTACTTTGTCTACCACCCATACCTTGTGGCATTCCACCGGGCATATTTTGCATCTCAGATTCATTTGTACTCACACTTTGATTTTCTAATAATTGATTTGTAATTGGTACACTTGTTGCTGCTCCAATTCCTAATGCTAATATTAGTGATACCGTTGTAATAATTAGCAATTCACAAATGAACTGAAGTGATATTTTAAGCTTACTCATTCCAATTGCACGTAATACACCGATTTCATATACGCGGTCCTTCACTCTTAAAAATTGGAAAACAATAAGAATTGCTCCACCAACAAGAATACTGACTAAAAAGAAGGTATCTGCAAAACTGGATAGATTTTCTAAAGGTGCTAATGATTGCTCATACATACTTACATCCATGCTTTGCACAGTAAAATCATCTGATAAACCTAGTTCATACACTTCATCACTAAACGCATCATAGGCATCAACATCTGCTAGTACATAGGTACCCTTCACTTGACTCGTTAGTGGATTATCAGATGCGGTTTTTGCTTCAATTGCATCTATAGTGTTTGCGCTTGTATACATTTGATTGGCCGGATCTTGACGCATCATCATTTGTTGGTCACTCACTTGACTATAAATACCAACAACTTCAACTACATATGTCTCACTTTCATTGTTTGGATTTTGTAGCGTAATACTTGAACCAACATCTAGTGAGTTGTATGTTGCTAGATCTTCTGAAATCATTGCCGTATTTGCTTTCTCAGTATCTAGGTATTCTCCATCAACAAGCTCTTTTGTTCCATCAGTAAAATCACTTAATGCATTTACACTTGAAATTCCAACTAATGAAAAGTCACCTTCAACATATGTTGTGTCTTCATCACTTCTTCCAGGCATTCCTTGGGGACCCCCAAAGTTTTCTGAACTTGATGATTCAATCGCTTCAATTTCAGTTGCACCAATAGTCATTGTTTTTTCATAGTAAAGATCACTTACACTATCCGCTTTTGCATAGACTTCTAACTCATCCAGACTTAGATTTTGATTTTGCATACTTTCACGCATTTTATCACGCATGTCTTCTTGTGATGTACCATCTTGTTCACCTTGTGTTGGTGGTTGCATGTTTTGCATCATCTTTTGTCTATCGTAAGAAATATTTGCAGTAATATTTACTGCATCTATTCCTTCTTGTCTAGCTGTATTTGCTGCTTCCTTAATACTCAGTGATACCACACATGAGAATCCTACAATCAAAATTATGATTGCAATAAGAATATTCTTTGTAAACATTCGTCGAATATTTCGTAATGCATTTTTTATAATATACATATATCCTTGATCTCCTTTTGTTATTTCTTCAAAAGTATATCGACCTTTCCTTAAAACTCTCTTAAATTTCATGTGAATATTTGTTCACAAAAAAAGGCCATACATTGCTGCATGACCATCTATTTATGATTTTGGTTTGTGAAGTTTAGTTATATCAATTCCTTCAAGTTCTAATAAAAATGTCTTGATGTGAAGACCACCAGTATATCCTACTAAATTATCCTTTGTTCCAATAATACGATGACATGGAACAATGATTGGTATTGGATTTTTACCTAATGCATTACCGACTGCCTGACTGGACATCCGTTTGATATTCCGTCGTTTTGCTAGTATTTTTGCAAGATCACCATATGTTGCTACACTTCCATATTTCACATCTAACAATACATCCCATACCTCTTTTTGAAAAGCAGTTCCATGTAGTTGTATATGCAAAGCATCAATCGATGGATTCTCTTTACGAAAGTACGCATCTAACCAAGCTCTTGTTTTTTGAAAAATGGGAAGCGTTTCTTGATATTCAAATTGGTTTAGTATATCTGTTGCATCTACCATACGATCTAACCCGATTAAAGCTTGTCCATCACTTATCATTCTGTAAATTCCAAGAGGACTTTCATAATTTGCACAATACATACAACGATCTCCTTACATCTTATAATAGATGTTTTCTTAATGTTTCTCCATCTTGTTCATGTAACAGTCCAGGAGCAATATCAAAGACAGTTTTACATCCATATACGCCATCTTTGTGTAAACGATATGCAGCTCTTGCATAAGCAACAAGTACACTTGCTGTAAATTCTGGGTTTGAATCTAACTCTAGTTTATATTCAATTAATTGATGTGTATCTAAATTCATTCCGGTTTTCCCACTTCTAAACACTACTCCACCATGAGGAATTCCTGCATGATCACGTTGTAATTCTTCCATTGAGATAAAATGAACCGTTGTATCATAATCAGCAAAGTAGTTTGGCATATTTACAATTGCATCTTCAATTTGTTTTGCATCTGCCCCATCTTCTATAACCACATAACATTCACGTGTATGTTTTTGTCTTGTATCTAATACAGGGTCTTCATTATTACGTACACTAGCTAAAGCAGCTTCTACTGGGATTGTATATTGTCTAGCATCTACAACACCTTCAATACGACGAATCGCATCAGAATGCCCTTGACTCACTCCCTTACCCCAGAAAGTGTAATCATTTCCGTATGGTAATACTGCTTGCCCATATAAACGTTGCACAGAGAACAACCCTGGATCCCATCCAACAGAAATAATACTTACCGTTTTCTCGATTTGACTAGCTGCATCAACATTCGCAAAATGTTCTGGGATACGAGCATGTGTATCAAAACTATCAATTACATTAAAATGCTTTGCAAATGCAGGCGTTTGATCTAATAGATCATTTGCACTTCCTCCACACATCACCATTACATCAATTTCATCTTTCATGTTAAATGCATCATCTAATGCATATACTTTCGTATCACTTTGTACAACTAGATCCCTTGGATTTCTTCTTGTGAAAATTCCAATCAATTCCATATCCTTACTGTTAATAACAGCACTCTCTACACCTTTTCCAAGGTTTCCATATCCAACGATACCAATTTTTATCATATAAACACGCCTCCTATTTTTGTTTATTTTACCATTTTTTATTAGTGAGCACTATGTAACATTTTATTTTTTATATTTATACAATCCTACTATATGCTATTATTAATGTAATCAGAGGGCTACAAATGGGAAAAATTATTGATTATTTGATTGTTATTGGTTTACTTGTTTTAACAGTTATTTTGTACATGATGCCTATGTGGGCATACCATAAATATAAGAAACGAAAACCTAAAGAAAAGGATATTTCACGTTATACAGCAACCATCACGGATATGACATATTATCAAAGTGTAGCTATCACAAAATATGGCGAAAGATATACTTATACATACGATGTTACTTTTGCATTCAACCATACAACAAGAACTTTTAGTGTTCCTTCATTCTTATATTCATCACTTAAAATCGGTGATACAGGTATTCTTTCCTATACAAAACATGGTGAAATACTTGGCTTTGGTGATAAATATAAAGAGTTCATTAATGTAGATCCTGAACTATAAATTCACACGATTGAGTTTATAGTTTTTTATTACGTAAAAGAAAAAACATCCGAAGATGATTTTCTTATTATACTTAGTCTTTATCCACTGCTAGTTGTAGCACAACTTTGGTGACAATCATCATCAACGCACCTGCAATAAGTAAGCCAAACCCGGCACCACTGATAAATTCTCTTACATGTGAAGTTGGAATGATCCAACCTAGACCCAACCCAATCAAACCGATACCACTCATAATCATCGCTTTCTTATTTACTTGTGCAGCTTTACTTTCTTTTTTCATTGTGTTTAACATTTTCACATCTCCTTTTACCAATTCATCTAAGGTGAGTCCATAGATATCACTAATGCTTACAAGACTGTATATATCAGGATAACTCTTTCCTGTTTCCCAACTTGAAATGGTCTGTCTTGATACATTCAAACGATTTGCTAGTTCTTCTTGTGAAAGTTTCATCATTTTTCTTTGTTCTTGTAGCTTCTTTGATATTTCCATGTCATCTCCTAGTCTTATGATAAAAGTCATCTATTCCATTTTCTATCAAATCCCTTTTACATGCAAGAGATGTAAACCCTTTTTGACAAAAAAATAATGTAAATTTAAAAGAACTCCACATTAAATGAAGAGTTCGTTATTTTTTCGATCTGAACATACAGGCTCAAGTCTTTTACCAAGTTGCTCTAACAATACTGAATCCAGACCTCGTGCATCTTCTGGGCAAACTTCAATACATCGCATGCAATTAATACATGTGCAATAATTTGTTGTACTTGGCTTATTTGTTGGAATTGCGGCAACTGGACATACTCTAGCACAAATCCCACACGAAATACACGTACTATCTGTCAATGGTTTAAACGCCCCACCAATAAACTCTTTATATGGATAATTTCCAGGCAATGTAACTGTTGAAATTTCATATGGATTTGCCAGTTTTTCTTTAAGTTGTTTGGCATACGTTTGCAATTGTTGTATATCATTCATATCTGGTCTACCAGTTGCAAATTGATGCACAATATTATGCTCTGTAATAGCCGCAATTGCACCTACACATACAAACCCTTTACTTGTTAGTGTATCTGCTAATTCTTTTAGTGCATCTTCATATGCACGATTTCCATATGAAGCAACTATGATTACTTTTGTTTGATTTCCAGTAAATTGTTTAATTCTTTCAATCGCTACACCAGGTACACGCCCACCGTATACTGGTACACCAATGATACATACATCATCTTCTGAAAATGTATATTCATATCGATCGTTTGTTCGACATAAATCAATGGTTGTGTATTCACCAAATTCATTGGCAATACAACTCACTACTTTTTTTGTACGATTGGTTGGACTAAAATAAATCGCATATTTTTTCATATTCCCTTTTCCCTCTTTTCTCAACATAAACTATGTTGCATAATGATTTCCCACAACTTATGCAGTTATGAACAAATATAAGTAAAATAAGCATACCAGAACAAGTATTGTAATTCCTATTTTCTTAAGTGTTTTCATCTGTTATTTCTCCTTGTATACAAATTCAATTTGATACTCTTTATATACTTCGTTTTCTTTAATAAAGTTTTTCAACAATGTTTCTGCATTTGTTTTCGCACTTTTGAATAACCCTTTTTCAATTGCACTTTTCTCTGCATTTTCTTTCATTGTTTTTCTTGCTTCACTTGTATCCTCAAGTGTTATTTTCTTAAAAATGCTTTCATCTTCCACATATACTTTTAATGAATCTTCAACGATTTCATTACTTAGTATCTTCACTTCAGGCATTTCAATCGTAATCAGTTGTTCATCTTGATCCACCTTTGGTTTGATTTGTTCGAAATTGAAACCAGCTTTGATAATTACATCATAACTATATACATGCGTTGATTTTGTTAGTGGAATTTCAACTCCAAACAATTCTCTAGCATCTTCTGTATGGTTGACTTCTGTTGCATAGGCTTCTTGTGTAGCAAGTTCACCAATATTATCAAAACTAAGTTTTGTTGTTTTGCTTTCCGTTGTAAATGAAGTTTTTGAACCAATGGTAAATCCAATGATTACTAATACTACCACGATGAGCACTTTGACTAACATCTTCAAACCAAAAATGCTACGCTTGTGCCCTTTATTTGTTTTTTCCATTGTTACCTCCAATACGATCTAACCTTACTTGAATATTATACACATATTATATCTGTTTGTAATTGTTAATTGGATTATCAATTCTATAGCATACGCACTAACTTACTCTATGCTAAACCATAAGTTTAGTTTATCAACTAGATTTCCTTCACTATTTCGTTCGTATATATAACATGTGCTATACTTTATATAGATTCATTTAAGGAGAATGTCCAATATATCCGGGGTTCATGATAATCTTATCAACTCATATACAGTCGATATTGAAAACAAACAAACAACTCACTCTATATACATCAAACGCTATCGAAGAAGTACATGAAATATTTGAAGGATACTATACACATGCTTTCAAAAACGTATTGTATTCCAATATTATTTTTCATACTACGGAATATCCCATGAAAACATGTATTGAATGTAATTTAGAAGCAATAAAAAAAGATAAAAGTCATGAATGACCTGTATCTTATAATTCCTTAAATGAAGTTCAAACAAAATTCAAAAAAGAAAAGCTGAAAACTTTAGAAATTGGTTGCTCTTTGGGCTTATATGGTTAGGTTTTTGCTAAAGGAATGATGATCAAAAAGGAGTATCAAATGTTTAAAATAACTGTAGACAACTTGTGCTGGATCAATAACAACGAAGATGATCCAAAGGATTTATGTGCACATGGTAAAGTAAATGTAAAAATTGGTTCAGAAGCATTTGAATACAATTGTACAGCAAGTGCTTCAGCATTATATTTATTACGCACATTAACGGAAGACCACATAATAAACGACTGGAATCAACTGTTACCTTGTTGCGGCTTTTCCATGTTTCCTAACGTGGATAAATCTACCGTTCATATCATAGGTTGTCCAAACGGTATCGATTGGAACGTAACTCGACAAAACAATACAATGCACTTACAAACATCATCAAATAAAACAACAATTGTTCCTTTTGATGAATATGCAAAGGAAGTAATTAACTTTGCAAATCGCATAGAAGCATTTTATGAAGAATGTTCGCCAAAAAGTTTGCCTAATGACTATTATGACAAACTAGGATATCTTACTTTTTGGAATGAGTGGAAACTTCGTAAAGAAAAATTCATGAATAACAATACTCGTATACGCAGGAAAATCATATTTGATGGTAATAATTTTGATACACTTGAAGAGTTTTATGATGAAATGGATGCTGTCTTAACTAAAAACCTCAGTTGGAAAACAGGACACAATTTTGCCGCATTTAACGATTTGCTTTGTGGTGGTTTTGGGGTCCATGAATATGGAGAACCAATTCTTATTGAGTGGTGTAATTTCTCAAAAAGTATGAATGACTTTTCTTATCCTGCCACAATTGCTTACTACAGGAAACTATTATTACAATGTCATCCTTCAAATATACCTTATATTGAAGAAAAACTAAATCTTGCAATAAATCGACAAGGAGAAACCTTGTTAGATACAATAGTCACAATTATAATGAATAACAATGATTATGGACATGACTGTCTACTACAAACAATCGAATAGTAATTACAAGTAGAAACCAGAACTGTAAATACTAGCATAAAGAAAAGGTACCTTGCGGTACCTTTTCTGCTTCATAACATTTGATTTTTGGGATAATATTAACGTTTTGAGAATTGTGGTGCACGACGAGCTGCTTTAAGTCCGTATTTTTTACGTTCTTTCATACGAGGGTCACGTGTTAAGAACCCTTCAGCTTTTAATCCTGCACGGTAGTCAATAGATACTTCTAGTAAAGCACGTGCAATACCATGACGCATTGCTCCAGCTTGTCCAGTGTATCCTCCACCTTTAACATTGATTTTTACATCGAATTGAGAAAGTGTGTCAGTTGTTTCTAATGGTGAACGAACCACCATTCTTAAAGTTTCTAGTGGTAAGTATTCTTCTAATGTTTTACCATTAACAACAATATTACCAGTTCCCGGAGTCAAGAAGACGCGGGCTACAGAACTTTTTCTACGTCCAGTTCCGTTGTAAGATACATTTTTCTTAGTTGCCATCTCTTATTTCCTCCTTAACCTTTAATTTTCATTTCTACTGGTTGTTGTGCAGCATGTGGATGAGTGCTTCCTTTGTACACGAATAAGTGACGACGTTGTACGTCTCCTAAACGAGTGTGAGGTAACATACCGTGAATAGCTTTTTCAACCCATTCAACTGTATATTTAGCTTTCATTTCTTTTGCTGTACGTGTTCTCAATCCTCCTGGATACATTGAGTGTGAATAATATTTTTTATCATTCATCTTGTTTCCAGTCATCACAATTTGATCTGCGTTAATTACGATTACGAAGTCTCCACAGTCAACATTTGGTGTAAATGTTGGTTTGTTTTTTCCACGTAATACTGCTGCTACTTCAGTAGCAAGACGTCCCATAGTCATTCCTGCACCGTCAACTACATACCAAGTACGTGTTACATCAGCAGGCTTCAAAAATGTTGTTTGTCGCATGTTTAATACTTCCTTTCATTGTAGTTTCCGGGGCTACAATGGCTTTCATGCCATGTTTTATTGTAAGACAAAAGGTTGCGCTTTGCAACCTTTTTATTCACAATTTATCAGTGTTTGTCGTTTTTTAGTCATCTTTAGATAATATCAATTTTTCCTTTGTATGCTTCCATGTATTTTTTGTTTGCTTCATCACCACGATCTACGTTTCCACTAACCCAAATTGGTGGATCCATTCCAGCATCCGCTAACTTCACAATACATTCAGCAACGATTCCATTTAGTAAACTCATTCCTACAACAGTACTTGTTGAACCAAAGTGCTCGCTTACACGTGTATCACTTAGTGCAGCATCTCCACAGACACCACATAAATCCAACACTGTATCACTAACATCTTTGAGAAGTTTCTTACTGCTATGCCTACTTGTTACATTATTTGCATAGTGTAAACTAGTGACACCGATTACATGCATACCTAACTTCTTTGCTTCAATTGCCATATCTACACCGGCTGCATTTCTACCAGAAACAGACACGATAACCATCGTATCATGTTTTGTAGTATACATACTTTCTAATACACCACCTACAAAACCTTCTGTTCGCTCCATCAATTGCGATAAACGTGCTTTTGGGTAGATATTAAACTGTGGAATCTTAATCGCGTTAATTGGAACAAGACCACCTGTTCGAAAACAAAGTTCTTCACCAAACATCTGTGAATGTCCACAACCAAAGACATGAATGATACCATCATTCAAAATCGTATTTGCAAATTGACTTGCACATGCATCAATAATCTCTTCTTGTTGTAACGCCGTTTCTAATTGTGCTTTTACTACATCGACATATTCTCTAATTTTTTCCATATGACCACCTTCAACTTTAGATTAACGTAAAAAGTTGATTGTGTCTATAACTTCCATACCAAGTGCATCTAAATGTGCCTTTGCTTGGTTATAGTAATATTCATTTTCTAATTGACGATTGTTATGCGCATCAAAACCAATAATCGCTTTATTTCCTACTTCAGCAGCAATCTGCCAAAAATCAGGATGTGGATATTGTTGTTGATGTGTAATATGACTTACCTCAGCTCCTGCTAAGTTATACTCTAATGGAATATCCATTTCCTTACATGCTTCGCAAATTTCTCTAGAAATCTTCTTAGTGAATGCATCAAAATGTTTACGCCCTCGCATAAATAAATCAGGGTGTGCTAGATAACTATAGATACCTGTTTTTAATGCCTTGATCGTATCTTGCTTATATAGTTCAAGCATTGCATCATCATCACATACATGTCCATAGTAAGGACCTTTTTCATCATCCCCATGGAAATGATTTCCTAAGATGACATAGTCAATTTCTTCTTTCTTTATAAAATCGATAAACCAGTCCATGAACTTTGGAAAATACTCAACTTCTAATCCAAGTTTGATTGATATTTGATCTTTATACTTTTCTTTAAGTGCTAGAATACTTTGTTTGTATCCTGCAAATTCATCTAGAAACATCCGAATGTTGCTTCCTTTATAGGTACTTGGTGCATAATTCCAAGGGGTGTGATCAGAAAATCCAAGTTCTTGAATTCCTGCTTTGATCGCACTTAAGACAAATGCTTCATCTGAACCACTTGCGTGTTTACAACGTTCGGTATGTGTATGATAGTTATTCTTTGTCATACTCTACCTCCATTAAATATAGCCCTTGCGGCTCTGCTTTATATTTACAAGCATGCTTGCTTTTGGCTTCTAACATTTCTTGCACACTTGCTAAGCTTTCTTTCCCTTTACCAACCATCAGTACCGTTTGTACCATCATGCGTACCATGTATCGCAAAAACGAGTCACCGCGTACGATGAATTGAAACACACTACCTTCTTGCTTCACATCAAAATGATAGATCGTACGTGTACGATCTTTATCTGGATGAATCTTCGTTGATGTAAAACTTGTAAAATCATGCGTACCAATAAATAACTGGCATGCCTTTTGCATCATCTCTACATCCAAAGGATGATAATCCACTCCCATATATGCACGAATAAATGGATCTTTCGCATCTTGACTTAATACATACATATACGTTTTTGCTGTTGCATCAAAGCGTGCATGAAATGTATCCTCTACAATTTCCACATTTTGAATTCGAATACTTTTATCAAGTTGAGCATTTAGTGCTTCTATCATTCTTTCACATGTAATATCTAATATTGAATCAAAGTGAAATACTTGTCCTTTTGCATGTACTCTTGCATCCGTTCTTCCACTTCCAACAATGGACACTTTATAACCATGCATAGTTTCTAGAACCTTTTCAATGGCTTCTTCGATACTATCTCCACGGTTCTGTGTTTGCCAACCAATATATGGACTTCCATCATAAGCTACAGTTACTTTATACCTCATAAAAGAATTGCAACTCCAATAAGTGCACCAACTACAGCTGCAGAAAATAGCATACTGAAGATATCAAAACCACGTAATTTCAATACTTTATAGCGTGTTCGTTTATTCTCAGGAGAATATCCTCTTGCTTCCATTGCATAAGCTAAATCTTCTGCTCTTTGAAAAGCAGAGATAAATAGTGGAACAATAAGTGAAAGAATACTGCGAATTTTCTCCATCAATTTTCCTTCTTCGAAATCCACTCCACGACTTGCTTGTGCTTTCATAATACGTTGTGTTTCCTCAATCAGTGTTGGAATAAAACGCAATGCAATTGAAATCATCATCGCAATAATATGACTTGGTAAACCAATCTTTTGGAATGGGGATAGTAAGTCTTCAATTCCTAAAGTTAGATCCAATGGTTTTGTAGTTGCTGTCAGTAGTGTTGTAATACTAATCATTAATAATAAACGAATAACAATATATAAAGTTTGAAATATCGCTTCATCATAAATACTGAACCAGCCTAAATCAATTAGCATTGTTCCACGTTTAATTACCAACATGTTAATCACAAATAAAAAGATCATCATAAACATCATTGGTTTCATCGCTTTAAAAATATATGGTAATCCAATTTTTGAAACCAATACAACAATAAATACAATGGCGATCAATACTGCATAACCGACATAGCCTGCTGGAATAAATATCGCAACTAGCAAACATAGCATACAAATGATCTTCGCTCGAGGATCCATATTGTGGATTTTAGAATCCAAAGGAAGATATCGTCCAAGTACCATATTACTCATGATCAAATTCTCCTTTTAAGCTTTGTACAAGTGTAGGTAAATCAAATGCATCTTCATCAAAGGCAAATCCACGAGCCTCTAGTTGTCGTTTGAATTCCACAATGTGTGGAGGTTGTACATCCAGTGAATCAATCGTTGAATCTTTGAAAAAATTCTTCACGTCACTTACAAGTTCCACTTCACCTTTTTTTAATAAAATAACTTCATCACAGTAATTTAGTACGTGTTCCATATCATGTGTAACCATAATAATCGTTTTCCCAAAATCTGTATTTAACTTCTTGAATAAATCCATCATTTCTTTGGCACCCTGAGGGTCAAGACCTGCAGCAGGTTCATCCAAAACCAAAACATCTGGATCAAATGCGAGAATTCCAGCAATTGCTACACGACGTTTTTGCCCACCTGATAAATCAAATGGAGAACGTTCTAAATAACTTGCATCTAAACCTACAAGTTCTAATACATAACGTGCTCTTTCTTTTGCTTCTTTTTCTTCAATCCCAAAATTTTTAGGACCAAATGCAACATCTGTCTCAATCGTTTCCTCAAACAATTGATATTCAGGAAATTGAAATACCAATCCGACTTGACGCCGTAATTGTTTTAGATTTTTAATTTTCTCTCCTGCTTTGATTACGAAGTCATTTACACGAACTTCTCCATCTGTTGGTAAAAGCAATGCATTTAAATGTTGCACCAATGTACTTTTTCCACTTCCCGTCTCACCAATAATCGCAGTAAAACTTCCATCTGCAATTTCTAAATTAATATTTTTTAATGCTGCTGAAGGAAATGGTGTTTTTTCATTATATGTATGATTTAGATTTTTGAATGTAATTGACATAACTGTTCCACCACTCCTTCAATGCTTACTTGGGTATCCATTTCAATACCAATTTCTTTTAGTTCTTTTTGCACTTTATAGACAAAAGGAATATCAAGTTCTAAAGCAACTAACTCATCTTCATGCTGTAAGATTTCTGCAGGTGTTCCACTCATCTTTACATGTCCATGTTCAAGAACGATGACTTTATCACTACGTAATACTTCCTCCATATCGTGTGTAATCGAAATGACGGTTAGATTTTCTTCTTCATGTAATTTATTAATTAGTTCATGAATTTCTTTTTTCCCACGTGGATCAAGCATACTTGCTGCTTCATCAAGAATAATCACTTTTAAATCCATTGCCAGTACACCAGCAATTGCAACTCTTTGTTTTTGCCCACCAGATAAACTTGTAGGTTCACGGTCTAGAAAATCATACATACCAACAACTTTTGAAAACTTGTCGATAATTGCTTGCATGTTTTCTTGTGGTACTTGTTTATTTTCTAAACCAAAGGCAATATCATCCGCTACTGTTGAACCGATAAATTGATTATCTGGATTTTGAAAGACCACACCAATCAACGAACGAATGGCATATAAGTTTTCTTCATTAAGTTCCATTCCGTCAATTTCAATGGAACCGCTCGATTTCTCGAGTAAACCAATGAGTAATTTTGCAATGGTACTCTTTCCACTTCCATTGTGACCGATAATTGATGTATAACTTCCTGCTTCCACTGTAAAGTTTACACCTTTGATTGTTTCTTCATGTTCATCGTAACTGAAATGTAAATCTTCTACTTTAATCATGCCATCATTCCTTTCTCAAAATTAAACTAATTATACTACTTTTCCTGTCATGACACAATGTATATTCACTTGTCAAAACGGCCAAAAAAAAGCAGTGAAAATTCACTACTTCTTACAAATCCATCCTTCGTATACACCATCATGTGCTTTTGCTAAGTTTGCAAGGTAGAACACTTTTGCACTGATGTCATCATGGTCCATTTTTGAAATGTGCAGAACTAATAATTCATTCTCTTTTTCTCCACCTGTAATCACATATCCTTCTGAGATTACGATGTTTTTGAACTCTTCTAAATCAATTGGTTTTGCAAATTGCACCATATGTTGAATTGGATATTCGTCTGTTGGTTGCAAGTCGGCAATTGTTGCAAACATCTCATCGTTCTTTTTTGTCAGTTCAATTAGATCTGCTTCTGTTAAATGTGGGTAAGCATTTGAAACAAATCCTGTTTCTTCTTTGTCAGTAACTACAGGTTCAAATCCTTGCTCTTCAACTGAACGTAAGATTTTTTCTTTGCTATCATCTAGTTCTTTAATTTTCTTTTCATCGTCTTTTGATAATTTATATACAGCTACAGCAGCTGCTGCCGTTAGTGCTGCAAGTAATCCTAATGTTTTCTTCATAGTTATCCTCCATAAATAGATATGTACATTATAGCACAGAGTGTTTCCATCTGTCTTTCATCAAAATACAAGTTTTTTACTTACTGCAATTCCATCACCAATATCATAGAAAGTTGTTTCAAAATCTTTACGTTCAAGTAAGTAATCATGAAACTTTAAGATCTTACGCACCAACTGTCTTGTGTTACGATTTTTAATATGTTCTATATCGTGTACCATCCCATGGAATTCCAAGTTATCACTAATCATGACTCCATTTACTTTTACATTTCTTTCATAACGTTCAAAGAACTTAATGTATTGCGCTTTCGCAGCATCAATAAAGATCAAATCATAGCTCTGATCCGTTTCAAAGAATAGTGCATCTTCATGAAATAAGTGGATACGATTTTCTAAGTTACATGCTTTTATATTTGCTTGCGCAATTTGATACCGTGCTTCATCACGTTCAACTGTATCAATAGTAACATTTGGATCACTTATCGCCATTTGGATAGCTGAGTAACCAATTGCACTTCCTAATTCTAGTATACGTTTTACCTTATGTTCTTGAATATATGCACTAAGGAATTCGATTCCTTCTTTTTGCATTATTGGAACTTGATGTAAAGAAGCATACGATTCCATTTCGAGTAACTTAGATTTCACGTTTTGTTCCATATGTCCACATCCTTAATAGTTCCTCATAGGATACGACTTGTCCTTCATATCCGTGTAAGACATGATTACTTGCTACTTTATCGTACTCTTTTGTAAGCGGTAGAACTGTATAATCATAACGTTCATCCAAAATATTGTTTTGGTTACCATGGAAATCGATAACTAGTGGTTTTACATCTTCATTTTTAACTGATATATCATCCGTTTTTCCATCTTTTACAATATCAAAGGTTGCATAACTTCCAACAATGTTTTTCGTATCAAGCATACCACCTAAAAAATTTCCCAGGGAATAAATCACATATGTTTTATGTCCATCTTTTCCATCTACCCACGTGTCTGGTTGTACAACATGTGGATGCGTTCCAATGACGACATCAACACCTGCATCTGCAAATACTTGTGCATAGTGTTGTTGCATATCATTTAGTTCAAATGCGTTTTCATCTCCCCAGTGTGCAGAGACAATCACAACATCGCTAACTTCTTTAGCTTTTGCGACATCACTTGCAATACGTTCATCACCAAAGTAATTTACTTCATATGCATTTTCAGGAATAATTCCATTGGTTCCGTATGTATATGCTAGAAATGAGAAAGTGATTCCTTTTTGTTTAAATGTCGCTATTTCGTTTTTACGTTCTTCACTATCATTGATTCCTGCAACTGTGAGATTTTTTTCAAAATCAAATGTTTGCAATGCATTGATAATCCCTTGGCTTGAACGGTCCAAACTATGATTACTTGCTAAGTTCACTAAATCAAATCCAGTAGTCGCTAAATCTGATGCTACTTCTTTTGGTGAGTTGAAGTTTGGATATCCTGAAATTCCTAATTCTTCACCACCAACGATGGTCTCTTGATTGATGAAAGCAACATCTGCTCCTTGAATCTGTTTTTCAAAGTTTTTATAAAATGGACGATAATCATAATTACGTCCTGATGTTTCCCCGTAGGTTTTTGCTTCTGCATTAATGGTATCATGAAGTAAATTATCACCAACTGCAAAAAAGGAAACAGTTGTGTCTTTTACTTCTTCTTTTTTTGTTGTATCTTTTGTATCTTCTTTTGCAGGAGAACTACATGCAACTAAAAACAAACATAGTAATGCAATCTTAAGTTTTTTCATTATCGTGCCTCCAATGCATGATACTCATCTAGCGTTAATCCATCGGCATATAATTCCTTCGCTAGTTTTTTACCAACATAGCGGAAATGCCAACTTTCTGCACCATATCCTGTAAGATCTACTTTATCTTTTGGATAACGCAGTATAAAGCCATAATCCTTCATCGTTTCGACAATCCATTCATAATCTTCAAACGTATCAAGTTCATTGAAAGGAAATTCACTAACACTAATATCAATAGCTAATCCACCATTATGTTCACTATGACCGGGTCTAGCATAATATGTATCTGCATATTCTTGACCTTTTTCATTCAACCAATAATTATATAAATTCTTTTGGTAGTCATAACTGCGATATGATGCGATAGAAACAATATCATACCCTTTCTTTTCCTTTGCATAACTAGCAAAAGCTTCATAATCAGCTGCTGCTTCTTTGCGAAGTTGTTGCTTATCCATTGTCGAACAAGAGTAATCGACTCCTTGTTGGCAAACCGATGTAATATCAACTAAGTCACTTGGAATATATCCTTCAGCTAAACCATAATGTTTGCTGATTAGTACATCCAAGCTTTCATCATCGATGATTTGGATATTCTCATAAGCTTCTTCATCCATATCTAAATTAACAGCCAAAACAATATCTTTCATCGTTTTCTCAGTATTTGCATCTGTATATGCTTTATAACGTGTAATACGTTCTTCATCTAAATTATCTAGTTTTAATAATGCAGTAATTTCTTTATCACTAAATCCTGCAACAATTAAATCATTGACATGATCTGTACTTTTTATATTTAATGCACAATACGATTTTATATAGTCTTTATTGAAATCATCATGCAACATTTTTTGGACGGTTCTTTGGTTTTTACAATCATCTTCAACATAGTCTAGTACACCATATTCTTTTAATGTATTTTTTTCTTCATTTGATAAGATGGCTTCGCAACCAACATCTTTACAACCAACTAACATGAAGATTGCACATAATGTAAGTATCTTTTTCATTGTATTCCCTCGTTTTTCTATTTCGATTATACCAAATTCAACGCTTTCACTCAATGAAAGCAAAAAGTCTTGCATTCAAGACTTTTTGTTTTTACTCTTTGGGTAGTAATATATGCAGCAATCGTTGTTTTCGCTCATAAAATGGTGTGACTTCACGTGTGATTTTTTCACCAAAACGACTTGCTAACGCAATCAGTTCTACATGATCTCCATTTTCATACGTTAATGGATACAGAAAGTCACTTACTTGTTGGGCTACATCATCAAAAGTATCACTATCAATGATCAGTAAATAACTGGCTTGCTTATCACAATATAGCTCATGTAAATAAGCAGCACGAACTTGTGGCATCTTGCTAAATAAACGTACCAATTCTTCTTTTATATAGTGGTTTGGATCTTTGATCTCACGTATTTCTAAGTTAGTAATATCACTACACTGTACATGATGATAAATATGCAAGATATCTTCTAAACACAGTGAATAATTTACGGATTCTTTATCCAAGACAACACCTTTTACTTCTTTTTGGCCATGAAGCAAACTTTCATAATCTTGTAAGCGTACTTTCATATAGCCAAGCTGTAATTCACTTGTAAACTTCAACAGTTCCTCTTTGCTACTGAAAATTGGATAGTATAAATCATTTGATGCATCTAAAACCATCATAAAATCAGTGGCTAATTCCAATACATTTGCATTATGATTTTTTGATGTATGTTGATTTGGATGTACTGGGGCATACAATTGTGCATCTTTTAAACATGCATAAAGTTCTACTTCACTTGCTTTACAAGGATGATTTTGTAGGTTTTCAAGTGCTATACGTAAAGCACTTGCATCTTTTGTGCTTTTTCTTTCCATGATTTCTTCCTTCATCTCTTTCTATACTCATTGTAGTAGAACCCATCATCTTTTACAACATCAACATTTTTAAAACATTGTTAATTTAAAATTAAGATTTCTTTTAGTTACAATTCTTCACATTTCGTGTTATTATACATATGTAAGAACCCAGGGAGCCTCTCATTGAAGCTAACTCGCCTGGGGCTTTTTAATATTTTGGGGGCACAATGGAATGTAAGAATGGAAAGCCAGCACTAACAATAACTGAACAAATTGACTTACTACTTGATAGAGGATTAAAATTTAGAGATGAGAATAGTGCATACTATACTTTGAGTCACATTAACTATTATAGATTGAGTGGGTACTTTAACAGTTTCTACGAAAATGATCAAGAATTTAAAAGTGATATATTCTTCGAGGATATCTATGATTGCTATCAATTTGATATGTATTTACGCAGGAGTACACTTATGCTTCTTGAAAGTGTCGAAGTAAGTCTTAAGGCAATAATCACTGACTATCTATGTAACCAAATTGGACCTCTATCCTATAAAAGTAATGATATTTATTATCGTAGTTCAAATGTTTCATATCTTGAGGAGTGCATGCAGACATACAAATCGAAACATGCAGACAGTAAAATCATTCAAACACATGAATATAAATATAGTGGAGAATATCCTTTATGGGCACTAATGGAATTTCTTTCTTTTGGAGATGTTGCATCTCTTTTGGAGGGTCTAAAATTTGAACATATTGATGAAATAAGTAATGGCTATTTTAGATTCCCAAACAAAAGAATTGCTCGATCTTTTTTAGTTAGTTGGTATCGAAGTTTATGTATGTTTCGTAATAAATGTAGCCATTATGAACGACTATTCCAAGTTGAACACAAACAAAGACCACCTAAATTGTTACATTCTGATGAATTCGAAAAGGTTTATGGTCCTTGTACATCGAATGAGACGTATTTTTATTTACTTTCTGTGACTGTAATGCTTTGCCCGGATTCTTCAATAGTACAACGATTCAATTTGGAACTCACTCAATTAATGACAAGATTTCCAAACATTGATGTTGTAAAAAATTATTGCTTTAAAGATAATTGGCAACGAATATTACTCGATTTAACAGGATTCTATTTACAATATTATATCGATAATTAACGAAAGACATTACTCCGGTGTCTTTCGTTTTTTTATAAACAAAAAAAGAGAACCGAAGTTCTCCATCAATTATTTTACTAATTGTACAATTGCCATTGTAGCGTTGTCACCACGACGGTTTCTTGTTTTTACAACTCTTGTATATCCCCCGTTACGGTCTTGGTACATAGGTCCAATCTCAGAGAATAATTTTTGTAGAGCTGTTTGTCCAGTAGTTTCATCAGCTACAACATCACGTACATAAGCTGCCGCTTGACGACGTGCATGTAAGTCACCTCTTTTAGCAAGAGTGATTAATTTTTCAACCACAGAACTAACTTCTTTTGCTTTCATTTCTGTAGTTTCAACACTTTCAGAAATAATTACTGAAGTTGCAAGGTTTCTAAGCATTGCTTTACGGTGATCTGCTTTACGTCCTAGTTTACGATTTCTCATAATACCTCATACTCCTTCTATTCGTAAGATTTGAAGCTAAGCCCCAAATCATAAATCTTGTCTTTTACTTCTTTTAATGATTTTTTACCTAAGTTACGAACTCTCATCATTTCGTCTTCTGTTTTTTGTGTAAGTTCTTCAACAGTTTGAATACCTGCACGTTTTAAACAGTTATATGAACGAACAGAAAGATCTAGGTCTTCGATCATCATAACAAGGCCTTTGTTTACAACTTCACCTTGTACATCTTTCATCACTGAATCCATTTCATTTACAACTTCGTGAACATTTGTTAGAAGTTCTAAGTGGTCGATTAAGATTTTAGATCCTAAAGCGATAGATTCTTGTGGTGTAATAGAACCATCTGTCCAGATTTCTAATTCTACTTTATCGTAGTTTGCATTTTGACCAACGCGTGTTGGTTCAACATTGTAAGCTACTTTTTGAATTGGTGTAAAAATAGCATCTGTATAGATTGTTCCTAATGCTTGACCAGCACCTGCATATAATGCTTTGTTTTGATCAGCACTAACGTAACCTCTTCCACTTTTCGCTTGAAGTTCCATTTCAAATGTATGACCTTGTTCAACTGTACAGATGTATAGGTCTTCATTTAACACTTCAACTCCATCAGGAAGTTCGATATCTGAAGCGTGAACTTCACCGTATCCCTTTTTAGAAATACGTAATGTGTGAATTTCATCATCATCAATTTTCAATACTACATTTTTTAGGTTTAAGATAATCGAAGTAACATCTTCTTTTACCCCAGGAATTGATGTAAATTCATGGAATACGCCATCAACCTTAATAGAGAAAATAGCTCCTCCAGGTAGGGAAGATAGTAATACACGGCGAAGTGCATTTCCAATCGTTGTACCGAACCCTCTTTCAAGTGGTTCAATCACAAATTTTCCATAATTCTCAGAATCAATAAATTCTTTTACTTCAAAATTCGCACGTTCAAAATTTTGCATTCCTATTACCTCCTCTTTACGTTACGTTAATGATCTTATCCACGTGGTCTTTTTGGTGGACGACAACCATTGTGAGGAATAGGTGTTACATCGTTAATCATTGTAATTTCTAAACCTGCCACTTGTAGTGCTCTAACTGCTGCTTCACGTCCAGGACCAGGTCCTTTAACGTTAACTGAAACAGTTTTCATTCCATGTTCCATAGCCGCTTTACCAGCCGCTTCTCCTGCCATTTGTGCAGCATATGGAGTTGATTTACGAGAACCTTTAAATCCTAAAGCTCCTGCACTAGACCAAGAAACTGCGTTTCCACCTTCATCAGAGATGGTAACGATTGTGTTGTTAAAAGTTGAGTGAATGTGTGCACAACCTTTAGCAATATTCTTTTTAATACGACGTTTACGAGTCGTTTGTTTACCTTTTGCCATTTAGTGTCTACCTCCTTCTGCTTATTTCTTTTTACCAGCTACTGTTTTAACTGGACCTTTACGTGTACGAGCATTTGTTTTCGTACGTTGTCCACGAACTGGTAGACCTCTACGGTGACGGATTCCACGGTATGATGCAATTTCCATTAAACGTTTAATGTTTAATTGCGTTTCACGACGTAAATCACCTTCTACTTTAATTGCGTCAACTTCTGAACGAATTTTGTTAAGTTGATCTTCAGTTAAATCTTTTACACGGATGTTTTCGTCAACACCAGCTGCAGCTAAAACTTTAGATGCTGTTGTACGACCAATACCGTATACGTAAGTTAATGAAACAACTACACGCTTATCGCGTGGAATATCTACTCCTGCAATACGAGCCATATTTTACTTTACCTCTCTTTTATCCTTGTCTTTGTTTGTGTTTAGGATTTTCGCAAATCACCATAACACGACCTTTTCTTTTAATTACGCGACATTTGTCGCAAATTGGTTTTACTGATGGTCTTACTTTCATATAATGTAGCCTCCTATCCGTTTACTTATGACGGAATGTAATACGCCCACGTGTTAAATCATATGGTGAAATTTCTACTGTTACACGATCACCTGGTAAAATGCGAATGTAGTGCATACGGATTTTACCAGAAACGTGAGCCATGATCTCGTGCCCATTTTCTAATTTCACTTTAAACATTGCGTTTGGAAGTGTATCAACTACAATTCCATCGATTTCAATAACGTCTTGCTTACCCATTAGTCCTCCTCTGATTGTAATTTAGTAAGTATTTCACAACTGTCTTCACCAATCACTACAGTATGTTCGAAATGTGCAGTCAAGGAACCATCGCGACTAACGACTGTCCAATCATCACTTAAAGTTTTGGTTTGCGGTTTACCAGCTTGAACCATTGGTTCAATTGCTAAACACATTCCAGCACGAAGTCGAATACCACTACCTGCTTTACCAAAATTTGGTACGCTTGGATCTTCATGCACATCACTTCCAATACCATGTCCTGTATAGTCCTTTGGTACAGAATATCCGTGCTCTATTACGTACTCTTCAATCGCATGTGAAATGTCACCTAAACGATACTGTGCGTTTGCTTTCTCTAGACCTTTATATAACGATTCTTCCGTTACGTCAAGTAATCTTTGTGCTTCTTCACTGATTTGACCAACTGGATAGCTCCAAGCAGAGTCCCCGTGGTAACCTTTGTAACAAGCACCGATATCAACAGACACAATGTCGCCTTCTTTTAATACTGTATGTTTATTAGGAATTCCATGAACAAGCACTTCATTCACTGAAATACAACAAGCATTAGGAAACCCATACAATCCTTTGAAGGATGGGGTTGCTCCTTGGTCAAGTATAACCTTTTCACAAGCTCTGTCAAGTTCTAAAGTATTCAAACCTGGTCGAATGACTTCTTTGGCACGTTTGTGAGCCAGTGCAACAATATGACCAGCTTTACGCATTAAATCAATCTCTCTAGGAGACTTCGTAGTAATCATACTACTTGCCTCCTAAAGCTGATTCGATTTCTTTCCAAACATCATCCGTGCTTTGGTCAGCATTGATGATAACAACTTTATCCTTGTAGTAATCAAGAATTGGTTGTGCGTTGTTTTCGTATTCTGCTAAACGAACTTCCAAAGATTCGATTGTATCATCTTTACGTTGGTAAAGTTCACTACCATCGATATCACAAATGCCTTCAACTTTTGGTGGATGGTAATCTACATGGTAGATGTGTCCACAAGTTTTACATAAGCGACGCCCTGTAATTCGTTTTGCTAATTTTTCAAATGGAATGTCGAGTGTGATCACTTTATCAATTTCCAAATCGCTTCCTTTCACAAGTTCATCGAACGCTTTTGCTTGCGCTAAGGTTCTTGGATATCCATCAAGTAGATAACCGTTTGCTAAATCTTGTGTTTCTAAGAAACTTTTTACCATTGGGTTGGTAACTTCATCAGGAACAAGTTTCCCTGCATCCATATATTTCTTAGCTTCAAGTCCTAATGCAGTTCCACTTCCTACTTCACTACGGAAGATATCTCCCGTTGAAATATGTGTAACTTCATAGTTCTCAACGATTTTTTTGGACATTGTACCTTTACCGGCACCAGGTCCTCCCATGATAAGAATGTTCATACTATCGTTTTACTCCCATAAATCCACGGTATGACTTAGCAGTCATTTGCCCTTTAAGTTGAGCAACCGTCTCCATTGCTACCCCAACAACAATGATTAGCCCTGTACCACCCATACGGATACTACTTGGTAAACTTGGCATAATCAATGGTGCTACGTTTGGCAACAAGGCGATGAATAATAATCCAATCGCTCCAAGAACCGTAATTCTTGATAACACCGTGTTGATGTAGTTTTTCGTTTCTTTACCAGGACGAATACCTGGAATGTACGTTCCATTTTTACTTAAGTTATCTGCAATTTTTTCAGGATCAACTTGAAGTTTTGTATAGAAGAACGTAAATAATACAATCAAGATTGCATAGATAACAAGTGATGTTGTACTTTGCATACCTAATAGGTCTGCCATCGTTTCCGTCCATCCACTTGCTTTAATAATATTGTTGTTTACTAGTAATTGCACAATTGTAACTGGAGCAATCATAATCGAACTGGCGAAAATTACCGGGATTACACTTGCTGAGTTAATTTTTAATGGAAGATATGTCATATCTTTTCCACTTTTTTGTACTGTACTTGATGTGTATTGAATTGGAATTTTACGTACGGCTGTCTGCATAAAGATAACCAGTACAATAATAATTAGATACACTAATACAAATCCCACAAACGTTAGTACCCCTGAGAAGAATGAACTTCCATTGGCACCAGCTGTAAGTGTGCGGAATGCATTGATGAATTGGTAAGGCATATCACTAACAATACCTGCGAAGATAATGATAGAAACACCATTTCCAATACCATGCATGGAAATACGATCCGCAAGCCATAATAGGAACATGGTTCCTGCGGTAAATACAATTGCAACATATAGGAATCCAGCAGTACTTGAGTTTTCAAGTATACTTGTTCCATCTTGCGTTGTTAAGACTAATGTCGTTGTATATGCTTGTACGAAGCAAAGTACAACTGCTAAATATCTTGTGTATTTGTCTAGCTTTTTCTTTCCTGTTTGACCGGATTTTGATAGTTCTGTTAGGTGTGGAATTACGTCCATCGATAATAATTGAATAATGATTGATGCTGTAATGTATGGTCCAACCCCTAATGCAAAGATCGATAATTTATCCATGGCTCCCCCACCAAGTAGGTTCATCATTTGTACCATCGAATTTGCTTCGAACACTTGTGTTGTATCTACGTTAGGCACAGGTATTTGTGCACCTAAACGGTACACAAATAACATCGCAATCGTAAACAGGATTTTTTTACGAATCTCTTTGTTCTTAAAGAATCCTGCAAACGTGGAAAACATATTAGATTACCTCTGCTTTCCCGCCTGCTTTTTCAATACTAGCAATTGCAGCTTTAGAAAATTTATTAGCTTTTACAGTTAATTTCTTTTCTAGAGCACCTTCACCTAATACTTTAATTCCAGATAGTTCTTTTTTAACTAATCCAGTTTCAATTAGTAATTCAGGTGTTACTTCAACTCCATTATCGAACTTGTTTAATGCTTCAACATTAACAATTCCGTATTCTTTTCTAGTGAAGTTAGTGAATCCACGTTTTGGAAGTCTTCTTGCAAGAGGTGTTTGTCCCCCTTCAAATCCTAAACGAACTCCTCCACCAGAACGAGCGTTTTGTCCTTTGTGTCCTTTTCCAGCAGTTTTACCTTGACCAGATCCATGACCACGTCCAAGACGTTTACGGTTTTTTCTAGCACCGTCGTTATATTTCATTTCATGTAATTTCATATGTGCACCCTCCTACTAACCACGAATCTCTTCTGGTTTTTTTCCACGAAGACGTGCAATATCTTCTACAGTTTTAAGTTCTTGTAAAGCTGTAATTGTCGCACGCACCATGTTAATTGGTGTACGTGAACCAAGACATTTAGTAAGGATATCCTTAACTCCTGCAACTTCTAGTACATCACGTACCGCACCACCGGCGATAACCCCTGTACCTTCTGTAGCTGGACGTAAGAATACGCTACCTGCACCGTAGTTTCCAGTAATTTCATGAGGAACTGTAGTTCCAACCATTGGTACTGTAAATACGTTTTTCTTAGCAGCTTCAACCGCTTTTTTGATTGCATCAGGAACTTCGTTTGCTTTTCCTGTAGCGAATCCAACACGACCTTTACCATCACCGATTACAACTAAAGCAGAGAAACGGAAACGACGTCCCCCTTTTACTACTTTTGTAACACGGTTAATTGTAACAACGCGTTCTTCGAATTCTTTTTCATTGCGATCTCTTCTTGGTTTTCTTTGTGGTCTACGGTCATTTCTCTTGAAGTTTTTCTTAGCTTCAGGAGCTGCCGCTTTTTCTTGAGTTGCTGGTGTAGCAGCTTCCACTTCAGGAGCTTTCACTTCTTCAACAACATTTGTTTCTTTGTTTTCCATCATGAGTTCCTCCTAAAATTTAAGCCCTGCTTCACGAGCAGCTTCGGCTAATGCTTTTACACGTCCGTGGTAAACATATCCACCACGATCGAATACTACATTTTCTATTTTCGCTTTGTTTGCTAACTCAGCGATTGCTTTACCAACTTGTTTAGCAGCTTCAACGTTACCACCGTTAGGTAATTTCATTGATACTGAACTAGCTGATACTAAAGTTTTTCCGTTTTCGTCATCGATAATTTGTGCATGAATGTGTGCGTTTGAACGGAACACATTTAAACGTGGACATGTTGGAGTACCACTGATTTTTTTACGAACACGTACGTGACGACGTTTACGTTCTACATTTCTAGCTGTTTTGTTAATCATAATTGTGTCCTCCTATTATCCTTTCTTAGCAGCAGTCTTACCTTCTTTACGACGGATGTATTCACCTTTGTAGCGAATACCTTTTCCTTTGTAAGGTTCTGGTTTTCTTACTGCGCGAATGTTGGCTGCACATTCACCAACGCGTTGTTTATCGATTCCACTAATCTTAATAGCAGTTGGAGAACTAACTTCGCAAGTTAATCCTTCTTCGATTTCGATGTTAACTGGGTGTGAATACCCAACAATTAACTCAAGAACTTTTCCTTTAAGAGCGGCTTTAAATCCAATCCCTACAAGTTCTAAGTCTTTTTCGTAACCTTCGTGCACCCCAACGATCATGTTGTTTAATAAGGCACGAGTAGTTCCGTGTAATTGTTTTGTGTGTTTTTGTTCGTTTGCACGAGCAACTGTAATAATTTCTCCATCTTGTTTAATATCCATTAATGGAGAGAATTGGCGAGATAAAGTTCCTTTTGGACCTTTAACAGTCACCTCATTCGCTGCAGAAATACTTACTTCTACACCTGCAGGAACGGTAATCGCTTTATTTCCGATACGTGACATTACTTTTCCTCCGTAATTCTAGACTACCAAACGTAAGCGACTACTTCGCCACCAACGTTTTTAGTTCTAGCTTCTTTGTCAGTTAATAATCCATGGCTTGTTGAGATGATCGCAATTCCAAGTCCGTTTAATACACGTGGCATATCTTCTGCTTTTGTGTATACACGAAGTCCTGGAGAAGAGATTCTCTTGATTCCATTGATTACTTTTTCATTGTTTGGTCCATACTTTAACGTTACAGTTAATGTTTTCTTAACGTCTCCATTAACTTCGTATTCTGTAATGAATCCTTCTGCTTTTAAGATTTTTGCAATCTCAACTTTTTCTTTGTTTGCAGGAATATCTACTGTTGTATGACGTGCTTGAATAGCATTTCTTACGCGTGTTAACATATCCGCAATTGGGTCTGTCATAATCATAATAACTATTCCTCCTTCTTACCAACTAGCCTTCTTTACACCAGGGATTTGACCTTTGTAAGCCAATTCTCTGAAGCAAATACGACATAATTTATATTTTCTTAATACTGAGTGAGGACGTCCACAACGTTCACAACGAGTGTATTCACGAACTTTAAATTTTTGCGGTTTTTGTGATTTTAAAATCATCGCTTTTTTAGCCATTAGTGTTGTCCTCCTTGTTTTCTGAAAGGCATACCCATTTCAGTTAATAATTCTTTTGCTTCTTCGTTAGTTTTAGCAGTTGTAACAATTACAACATCCATACCACGAAGTTTGTTTACTTTATCATAGTTGATTTCAGGGAAGATAATTTGTTCTTTAATCCCTAATGTGTAGTTTCCACGTCCATCAAATGCAGATGTTGAAACTCCACGGAAGTCACGTACACGAGGAAGTGTAAGGTTGACTAATTTGTATAAGAAGTCATACATCTTTTCTCCACGTAATGTAACTTTTGCACCAATTGGCATACCTTCTCTTAATTTATAGTTGGCAATTGATTTTTTCGCTTTTGTAACGACTGGTTTTAAACCAGTGATTTGTGTTAACTCAGCTACTGCTTCATCTAACACCTTAGGGTTAGCTACTGCTTCACCTAGTCCAATGTTTAATACAATTTTATCAATCTTTGGTACTTCCATTGCTGATTTGTATTCAAATTTTTTCATTAAAGCAGGACTAACTTCTTTAATGTATTTGTCATATAATGCATTATTTTCCATAAGTTATACCTCCTACTTTACAGCTTTTCCGCTCTTAGCGTAAACGCGAACTTTTTCGCCTTTTTCTTCTTTATATTGAATACGAGAAGCTTGTTTTGCTTTTGCATCGTACGCCATTACGTTTGAAACGTGAATTGGGTGTTCGAATTCAGCAATTCCACCTTCAGGTTGTTCTTGTGTTGGTTTCAAGTGTTTTTTCTTCATGTTAACACCTTCAACGATTACTTTGTTTTCTTTAGGGAAAACTTTTTTAACTTCAGCTACAGTACCTTTGTCAGATCCTGTAATAACTTGAACCTTATCACCTTTTTTGATTTTCACAAAGATACCTCCTTTATAGTACTTCCGGAGCTAAAGACACTATTTTCATAAAGTCTTTCTCACGAAGTTCACGAGCCACTGGTCCAAAAATACGTGTACCACGTGGTGTGTTGTCATCTTTAATAATTACTACTGCGTTGTCATCGAACTTGATGTATGTTCCATTTTCTCTACGGATTCCGTAAACTGTACGAACGATAACGGCTTTTACAACGTCACCTTTTTTCACAGTTCCTCCTGGAGTCGCTTGTTTAACAGTACATACAACGATATCACCGATGTTAGAGAATTTACGTTTTGATCCTCCTAAGTTACGAATAACCAAAACTTCTTTAGCACCCGTGTTGTCCGCTACGCGTAATCTACTTTCATTTTGAATCATAAAATTACCCTCCTAGACCTATAACACGACTGCTTTTTCAACGATTTCAACTAAACGGAAACGTTTTGTAGCACTTAATGGACGAGTTTCCATAATTAGTACTTTATCTCCGATTTTAGCTTCGTTGTTAGCATCATGTGCTTTAAACTTTTTTGAATATTTTACACGTTTCCCATATAAAGGATGCGTTTTCTTTGTTTCTACAAGAACTGTGATTGTCTTGTCCATTTTGTCAGACACTACTGTACCACGAAGTACTTTACGAGCGTTTCTTTCCATATCAGCACATCCTCCTATTCTGCAGCACGAGCGCGTTCGCCCATGACTGTCTTAATACGTGCAATTGTTTTCTTAATATCTTTCATACGAGCAGAGTTTTCTAATGCTCCTGTTGCTTGTTGAAAGCGAAGGTTGAAAAGTTCTTCTTTTAGTGTGTCGATATCTTTTAGTAATTCATCATTACTTTTTTCTCTGATTTCTTTAGCTAACATAGTTTACTTTTCTCCTTTCTTAACGAATTTACATTTTACTGGAAGTTTGTGAGCCGCCAAACGGAATGCTTCACGTGCAACTTCTTCAGGAACTCCAGCGATTTCAAACATAATTGTTCCGGCTTTAACTACTGCTACCCAGCTATCTGGAGCACCTTTCCCAGAACCCATACGTACTTCTAGAGGTTTTGCTGTTCTTGCTAAGTGAGGGAAGATTTTGATCCAAACCTTACCACCACGTTTCATGTAACGTGTCATGGCAATACGAGCAGCCTCGATTTGACGGTTACTGATGTAGTTACCGTTATCAGCCATTAGTCCATATTCACCGAATGCAACTTCACGTCCTGCTTTTGCACGACCTTCGTAGCTTAAACGGTGTGGTCTACGGTATTTAGTTCTTTTAGGCATTAACATAATTAATTACCTCCTTCAGTCTTAGCAGGTGCAGGTGCAGCTGCTGTTGCTGGTTTTGCTTGTTGTGCGTTACGGTTGCGGTTGTTGTTACGGTTGTCGTTACGTCCACCACGGTTGTTACGTCCACCACGACGACGATCTCTCATGTCAGCTTTTGGAGCTTCTGGTTCTTGAACCATTTGTCCTGGCAATACTTCACCACGACAGATCCAAACTTTAACTCCTAAACGACCGTAAGTCGTTGCAGCTTCTTCCCATGCGTAATCGATGTCAGCACGAAGTGTATGTAAAGGAACGTTTCCTTCAGAGTATCCTTCGCTACGAGCCATATCAGCTCCACCAAGACGACCAGAAACCATTGTTTTGATTCCTTTTGCCCCAGCACGCATTGTTTGTTGAATTGCACGTTTTTGTGCAGTTCTAAATGATGCACGGTTTTCAAGTTGGTCAGCAATGTTACGAGCTACCAATTTTGCATCTAAATAAGGGTTCGCAATTTCTAGTACTTTGATGAATACGTTTTTACCGTTTGTAAGCTTAATTAAAGCTTTTTTCAGTTTTTCAACGTTTTCACCACCGTTACCACCAATTACCATACCTGGCATTGCAGTTTTGATGATTACATCAACACGGCTTTTTGTTCTTTCGATTTCAACTTTAGAGACTTGAGCACTCTTAAGTTCTTTGAATAAATATTCACGGATTTTAACATCTTCTAACAATAAGTCAGCGTAATCTTTTTCAGCGAACCAACGTGATTCCCAATCTCTAATAACACCAACTCGTAATCCGATTGGACTTACTTTTTGACCCATGAGTTACCTCCTAATCTCTTTCCGCCACAACAACTGTGATGTGACTAGTACGTTTGTGGATTGCACTTGCAGATCCTTTAGCACGTGGCATGAAGCGTTTTAATGTAACACTTTCATCTGCATAACATGCTTTTACAAATAATTTTTCTTCATTTAAATCGTGATTGTTTACAGCGTTTGCTACGGCAGAGTTTAACACTTTACCAGCTGCTTCTGCAGCGAAGTTTGGTGTAAAACGTAAGATAGCTGCTGCTTCTTCTACATCTTTTCCACGGATAAGATCTAAAACTAATCTAGCTTTTCTTGGTGGAATACGTAGAGTTTTTGCTGTTGCTTTAACTTCCATTGTTAGTTCCTCCTCTATTTCGTTTTCTTATCGCTTCCGTGTCCAGAGTATTTTCTCGTTGGCACGAATTCACCTAATTTGTGACCTACCATGTCTTCTGTAACATAAACTGGTAAGTGTTCTTTACCATTGTAAACGGCAAAAGTGTGTTCCACGAATTGTGGAAAGATTGTTGATCTACGAGACCAAGTTTTAATTACTTCTTTTTTTCCAGACGCGTTAACTGCTTCCACTTTTTTCATTAAGTGATCATCACAGAATGGTCCTTTTTTAAGACTACGACTCATTTAACATGTTCCTCCTTTGCCTTATTTACTGTTACGACGACGAACGATCATTTTGTCCGAAGCATTTTTCTTTTTACGAGTAACAACACCCATAGCTTTTTTACCCCAAGGTGTCATTGGAGATTTACGTCCAATTGATGTACGTCCTTCCCCACCACCATGAGGGTGATCGTTAGGGTTCATTACTGATCCACGAACTGTTGGGCGAACACCTTTCCAGCGTGAACGACCAGCTTTACCAATGTTTACTAAGCTGTGGTCTTCGTTTCCTACAACACCGATTGTTGCACGGCAGTCAGCAGTTACACGACGAACTTCACCACTTGATAAACGTAATGTTACATATTTGTCTTCAAACCCAAGGATTTGAGCAGAACATCCAGCACTACGTGCAAGTTGTCCACCTTTTCCAGGTTTCATTTCCACGTTATGTACAGTTGTACCTTCTGGAATGTCTTTCATTTGAAGTGCATTACCAACTTTAATGTCAGCGTTGCTTCCTGATTCAACTTTAGCTCCAACTTCTAATCCTTTTGGTGCAAGGATGTAGCGTTTTTCACCATCAGCGTAGTTTAATAACGCGATGTTAGCTGAACGGTTTGGATCGTATTCAATTGCAGCAACAGTTGCTGGAATTGCATCTTTATTTCTTTTGAAATCGATAATTCTGTATAGTCTTTTGTGACCTCCACCTTTGTGGCGAGTAGTAATACGTCCTTGGTTGTTACGACCAGAATTCTTGCTTAACTTTTCCGTTAAACTTTTTTCTGGAGTTGTTTTCGTAATTTCTTCGAACGTTAAACTTGTCATACCACGACGACCAGGTGTGGTTGGTTTATAAAATTTAATACCCATTTAACATGTTCCTCCTAACGCATTTTTTACCGAGAAATAGCGTGAATCTCCTCGTCTTATTCAGCAGAGAATAAGTTAATTTCTTGACCTTCTTTAATCGTTACGATAGCTTTACGAATTGCTTTAGTAGTTCCTTCGAATTTACCCATACGTTTTGCTTTAGGTCTTACGTTCATGATGTTAACTTTAACAACATCAACGTTGAAAATTTCTTCAATTGCTTGTTTCACAGCAGTCTTGTTTGCATGTTTTGCAACTTCGAATGTGATTTTGTTTTCTGCATCCATTAATCTCATTGATTTTTCAGTGATGATTGGACGTACAATAATATCTCTTGCGTTATTCATTATCCAAGCACCTCCTCAACTTTTTTCATTGCAGCTTCTGTGAATACTAATTTGTTTGCATTTACGATATCGTAAACGTTGATTCCATCAGCAAGTAACATACTCATTGAGTCAATGTTACGTAATGATAAGAATGCATTTTCATAGTCTTCTGAGCTATCAACGACGAATAATGTTTTTCTTCCTGCACCAATGTTTGTAATGATTTCTTTGAAATCTTTAGTTTTTGGAGCAGCTAACTCGAATTTATCAACTACGATAATTTCTTTTTCGATTGCTTTTTCAGATAATACTGATTTTAAAGCTAAACGTCTAACTTTTTTATTTAAGTTATATTTGTAACTTCTTGGTGTTGGACCGAATACAATCCCTCCACCTCTCCATTGTGGAGAGCGGATAGATCCTTGACGCGCACGTCCAGTACCTTTTTGACGCCATGGTTTACGTCCACCACCACGAACTTCCGTACGGTTTTTCGTGTCAGCAGTTCCTTGACGTTTGCTTGCTTGTTGCATAACGATCGCGTCGAAGATTACTTGTTGGTTTGGTTCAATACCAAAGATTGCATCGTTTAATTCGATGTCTTTAACTTTATCACCTTTTTGGTTGATTACATTAACCTGTGCCATCGTCTACGCCTCCTTTGCTTCACTAGCTTCTACAGCTTGTTCTTCAACTAAAGCTTCTGCTTTAACTTCTTCTTCAACTTCGTAAGAAATTAATGTTTTTGCTTCTGTTTTGTCTTTTTTAACTGCGGCTTTTACCATAACAAACCCTTTTTTAGGTCCAGGTACGTTACCTTTAATTAATAGGTAGTTACCAGCTTCATTAACTTCGATAATTTCTAAGTTTTGGTTTGTTGTTTTGTATCCACCTTCTTGTCCAGCCATAACTGTACCTTTGTCGATTTTCCCTTTACGAGATGTAATCCCTCCAGTAGCTAATGAACCGATGTGACGGTGGTGTCCAGAACCGTGAGATTTTGGACCAATTTTTGCGTTGTTACGAACAACTGTTCCCATGAATCCTTTACCTTTTGAAGTACCAGTTACATCAACGATGTCTCCAGCTTCAAAAATTGAAACGCTAACAGCAGAACCTAATTCTAAGTCAGCCATGTCGCTTCCGCGGAATTCACGAACAAATTTCTTAGGTGCTGTGTTTACTTTGGCAGCGTGCCCTTTGCTAGCTTTTGTAGCTCTTTGTTCTTTAACATCTTCAAATCCTAATTGTACAGCTTCGTATCCATCGTTTTCCACTGTTTTCTTTTGTAGTACTACGTTTGGTGTAGCTTCAACTACAGTTACCGGAATAAGAACTCCGTCTTCAGTGAAAACTTGAGTCATTCCAATTTTACGTCCTAAAATACCTTTCATAGTTTTCACCTCCTATAATTTAATTTCGATGTCCACTCCGCTTGGCAATTCTAATCTTTGTAAAGAATCAATTGTTTCAGCAGTTGGCCCAACGATTTCGATTAAACGCTTGTGCGTTCTAACTTCGAATTGTTCACGTGAGTCTTTGTACTTATGTACCGCTCTCAAAATTGTTACCACTTGTTTTTCAGTTGGTAGTGGAACTGGACCAACGACTTTCTTCGCACCGTGAGATTGTGCTGATTTCACGATCTTTTCTGCAGATGCATCTAAGATTCTGTGTTCATACGCTTTTAGTCTAATACGTACACTGTTTTTTGCCATGATGTTCTCCTTTCATCTATATGAACTATAGACTCGCTCCATGTGAATTCCCCAACACACCACCTCATGACAACGGGTATCGGTGTGTCAGCAACCTCGCACTTCATTGCGGTCACGGTTGTTATTATAACCCTTAAATACAGGGTTTGCAAGCATTTTCTTGATTATTTTTTTAGGTGTTTTTTCAACCTTCTTTTCTCGCACAGGAAACAAAAATTACATACTAATACTTCAAAATCAAAAAATGTGTACACCATCGAAATACTCCAATTAGTGTACACATTTTTCTATTTTCTTTTTGTGTATTTCCTTAACGCATTATCTAACACTGGAATTAGAATTAATCCTAGAATACACGTAGGAATCATATACGATGCATTATACGTAACTGAAGCCCACCACTGTGTATCCCATACAAGTACGCCAGATACTGTACTGCTAATAAAACGGATCAGGTTTGTTGCAAATACACCTGTATAGAACCATCCAATATTCGGTAATAGACATGCAAGTCCATATACTGAGAACGCAATTCCATAGTCAAGTAAGAATCCGATTAGGTCTGGTGTATACATTGGACCTGTAATAAATTGAGCCAAAATGGATACACAAGAAACCATTAAACCTTTTTGCCATCCTAAGTGATAGCTTGCCATCAATAAGGCAATCGTCGAAATCCCTAGAGATCCCCCTTGTGGCATTTGCAAAATCGATAGCATATTGGTCATATAATCTAAGACCATAAACAACGCTACATAAAACGCCATAAAGACAAGTTCTAAAACACTGCTCTTTTTCATAAAAAAACACCTCCATAATGAAACGGCAGGCGTAGTGATATATCATATCGATAGACTCCCTACGCTAGCATTAACTAGATCAGGTCATAAGGGACCGTACTTTCGTACATCTCAGCGTCCACCGTAATGGATAGCGCCCCTGTCTGAACTTCCTTTATTATATGGCATGTCTAGCAAAATCGCAATAACGATTTACTAGACATATCTATATTTCAATACTTTAGAACATGAAATCATCTGGTGTATTGTATCTATCAATTTCTTTGAGCCAAATTGCTTTTCTTTCACGTATGGTACTTAGCAATTCTTCGTATGTCTCTTTTGATACAAGATTTCTTTCACACATATAACCATAAAACTTTTTCAAACTTGTGAAGTTTTGTTTATAACTTGCAGGAGTTGACCACATAGCTTTGCGTTTGAACCAATCCATAAAAAATTCATCAACGTGTTCTACTCCATCTTTCATCTTCACTACCTCATAATAATTGAGATAATCATTCAAGTAGAAATCCATGTTATATACATGCTTGTAACTCATTTTTTCGCTAAGTCCATTAGCAATCAAATACTTAAGAAAATCTTGTAAATATTTCTCATTTACTTTTACATTTTTCTCTCGGTTTTCTTCATACATCATACAATTCTTTCCTTTCTTTTATTATAAACATGCATTGCATATGCATATGCTGTAAAAAATGCAATTAGATAGAAAACATCAAAACTCGTATTTACGACAATCAAATTGTGCAACACATGATAAACGATACAAGGAATGATACTTTTTGCATTATAACGTATGTACGAAAACATTAATGACACTGTAAAATAGAACATAATCGAACTTAGTAAATAGAATACTAACTCATTATTGACACTTGAAATTTCAGTCAAACTGCCTATGTGTGCAATCGTAAATAGAATCGCTGTTCCAAAAAGTGTCACTAAATTTCCATAAGGTAGTAATGCACGATAAATTATCCCACGAAATATGACTTCTTCAATAATTGCTATGAGAAAGATCTCAATTAACACCATAATCCACATTGTTACATCCATAGGCGCATATGGTTGCATAGTAAGAAAAATTACAAGTAACAAACCAACAATTGGTAAGAAGTAAAAGCAATCAACAAATCCTTCTTTCTGCATTTTAACAAATCCCAGTTCATGAAAGCTCACCTTTTTCACACGCATCCAGAGGGCAATCAAAAACAACATTATTGCATTAGGTAAAATTCTACTATTTATCAACATCTGTTTGATATCTAGTGGTTCACTAATAAATTTTGTCACAATACATGCAAAATATAATCGATACACAAGTAGCAATGCAAACACAAGCAGCAAACACTTACTGAACGTTTTTATAAATTTATTCATATCCCTATTATACGTAATTTTAGTGAAAACCAAAAGAAAAAGTAACCAACATCTATCAGTTACTTTATCAATTGAAATTCTTTCTTTATTTTGTGTACTTGGAATACTTGAATCAAAGCAACTAAGACAAAACTCACATCGAATGGAGTTCGTATCAATACACTTAGTACCAATGATACAAATAACACCGGATAATCTAGTGTGTAATACGCTTTAGGAAACTTATGCTTTTCAACAAGTTTGCGTTTCCCAATTAAGTTTTTAAATAAAACCCATGCACCAAAGATTGGAAAGATGACATCAACTGAGAAACTTATTATATAATTCTCATTTAGCCATGCCTTCACAAACTGTAAAATAAGTAAACTTGCTACTGCAATCCACATACATAGAATGCGGTAATGTTCATAATCTTGTTTAATTTCATCTTCACTTACTTGCTGAAGTCGTCCGCTGTTTTTTAGTTGACTGATATACGTCTTCAAACTTTTTGGTAAGGTTTTTCCTGCTTTGATATCTTCAAGCGTTAAACGCAAATAATCATATGCTTGTTCACGATACTCTTTATTAGAGAAAAGCAGTTGTTCTACTGACTTGAGTTGTGCTTTTTGTTTAGGCTCAAGTGCTTGTTTATCTGATTCATAGGCTTCGATCATTCTTTGATCCATTAGCCGACCTGTACACCTTCATCACTTACAATCATGTTTGTACTAAAGAATGCTTTACAAGCATCTATCATGTGTTGTGGATCTTTTGCTCCTGCACTTTCATAACTTGAGTGCATAGCAAGTTGTGCAAGTCCCAAATCAACTGCCAACATCCCTACGTTTGTTGATGAAATACTTCCAAGTGTACTTCCACCAGGCATATCGCTGCGGTTTGCATATGGTTGGTATGGAATATTGTTTTCTTTACATAACGACATAAATGCTGCAGCACTTAATCCATCTGTTGTATATTTTTGATTCGCATTGTATTTAATAACAACTCCACCATTTAACACTGGATGATTGGTTTTATCTGATAATTCTGGGTGGTTTGGATGAATGGCATGTCCATTATCCACAGAAAGCATGAAGCTTTTTGCGACTGCTTGATAATAGTCTTCACTTGTATGTCCTAAATTTTTAACTACGCGTTGTAGTACATCATATAATAACGTTCCACCTGCTCCCATACGAGTTGCAGATCCAACTTCTTCATTATCGAATACACTGTATACATTAATTGCTTGATCATTTTTACCAGCGATAAATCCTTGTAAAGTTGTAAATGCACTTTGTAAGTTATCGATTTTACCAGATGCAATAAATTCATTATTATAACCAAATGTTGTTGGTTTTGTTCGGTTATATAAATACATATCATGACTTACGACATCTTCAACCTTTACACCAGCTGCTTGAGCAATCATTTTTAAATACATCGTATCATCTTTATTATCCATTGCTAATAGTGGCATTAAATCAATTTGGTTATTGTATTTATATCCACTGTTCGCTTCACGATTTAAGTGAATTGCAACATTGGGAATGATTAGTAGATCACGGTCGATATCTACAAGTTTACTTACTACCTTGTTTGCTTCTTTTACAAGGATGCGTCCAGCCAATGATAATGGACGATCAAACCATGGAGCAACTAACATTCCTCCATATCCTTCTGTATTTAGTTGCACATAAGGTCCCGCTTTTAATTGCGCACGTTCTTTTACTTTCCATGTTGGTGAATCTGAGTGAGCTGCACTCACTTGGAAATGTAAGTTATCAATTTGTTTCCCTATTTGAAAGGCAATGATGGCAGAACCATTCCTTGTTGTATAGTACTTACCACCTTTTTTTAGATCCCAGCGATCTTGTTCTTTCAATTCTACATAATTATTTGTATCTAATATTTGTTTAATCTCATGAATGGCATGAAATTGTGTTTTACTTTTTTCTAAAAAGTGTAATAGTTCTTTATTGTCTGACATATAAAGCACCTTCCTTTCATTTGTGATTATATCACTTATTATGCTTTCTATCTATTGACTATACCTAGAAAAAACGTGAGGTCATCCCCCACGTTTAATTATACTTGTTTGTTTCTTTCTTCACGTCTAGCAAAGGCTGGCATAATTAAGCCAAGACCTAGTAGCACTAGTGGAGTTGCAACGTTCATAATAACTTGTCCAGTTCCACCTTTAAACATACCAAGTAAACAAGCAAATGCGGTAAATAAGAAACACCATGCTCCAATCATCATACCGATTGTTTTACTTTTTGTCAGTTTGTATTCACTATCGAATTTAGAACCTGCTTTTTTAAGCGCCATATAAGCAACAAATACCCATAGATAACGTAGCGGCATTGCGACAGAATTCAATTGAATCAATCCTTTATACATACTGTTAACATCACCAGGTAATAATCCTGGAACGATAATTAAGATACTCACGATAATGACAACCATCTTCACTCCATTTGTATACACACCTTTGGCATTTTGTTTTGTTAACCAGCTTGGAATGTAATGTGGATTTGCTGAATCAAGTAACATACGTAATGGTGCATCAATTGATACGATAAGTACAGATAATTGACCAATCATATTACATAAGGCAAATATAATTAAGAATAAGTTACCAACATGGTAGTACTCACCTAATAATTGGAAACAGTAATATGCACCATTTAACATTAAGTCTTGTGGTGGATTTGCAGGGTCAAACATCATACCCATGGAAATCGTACCTAGAATGGCACAAGCTGCAACCATCAAGGCTAAGAAAATCATACCTTTAGGGAATCCTTTGGCAGGATCACTCATTTTATTAACATATGGTGAGATTCTTTCACAACCACCAACCGCAAATACTAAAATCGAGAAACTCGTTAAATACTTCCAGTCAAAAGTTGGAATGAAACTATCCAAACTCCAATCAATTGCATGAATACGGTCTGGTGCAATTGCAGGAGCTGCAACCATTAATAAGATATATAGTAATGACATCACAAACATACTACTTCCAGCAATTGTTGCTAAATTCTTTAATGGGTTAATACCCTGTAAAGTAATCCAAGCAAAAATTAAGAAGATGATAAGACAACCAATCTGTAATAAGATGGGGCTCATATTGTTTGTCAAATCTGGACTTTGTGTTACCGCCCAACTTAATGCAACAAGCGCACTTTGTGGTTTTTGTGAAATGTATGGCATATGAACAATCCAATATGTCCATCCTGCATAATACGCAACTTTTGGTGATATTGTTTCTTGAATCCAAGAACTTACACCTCCACCAAGGTTTTTAAATGCTGAACCCATTTCTCCAACCATTAGTGCATATGGCACAAAATACAATGCAAAGATTAAGATCCAAGCAACGATTGCTTTCAATCCATCGTACTCTGAAAAACCGTTCACAACATTGGCAAATCCCCATACAGATGAGAACGCCATGAAGGCAAGGTTATACCATTTAATTTTTTTGATTTTTCCCATAATTCCTCCTTTTTGAACCCTATTATTATATCCCTTAAAAATCAATTACACAATGAATCTTAACTTATATTATAATAACTAAAATGCATGCTTTCTACAATTATAACGAACGACAAAAACCATAAAATATGTCCCCATTTTAGATCGTTAATACATCTACAAAATAAAAACAACACCAATTTCTTGATGTCGTTTTCAAATCTATTTTCTTTGCATCGTAAACGTGTTGGTATTTTCATGATATGTAATTGTGCATGAAAATAATTCTTCCATATTTTCTAAAGATAAATACTCTTTTGAATTAGGTAAATATGTCTTCTCATTATTGAAATAATAGTAGAGTAATGTCATTAAGTTAAGTAATAGAATTGTAAGAGGGATCAATTAATTTTGACCCCTCTTTTTTTCTATTGACTTTTACTACAAAATTTGGGCGC